>JAOUEB010000433.1 GCA_029858925.1 Nitrospira sp. | reverse complement strand
TGTCGAACGGCTTCGCCAAGCGAACTCGGAGTTTCGGGAACTGGAAGTCGTGCACCATCGCTTAGATCGCGATTTGAATGAATTGCAGAAACGCCACGTGCTGACGCCGGCGGAAGAACTTGAGAAAAAACGGCTTCAAAAGGAAAAGCTGGCCAAGAAAGACAAACTCGCGGAATTGATTCGGCTCTACCGCGAAGAAGGATTGCAGACCGCCGCACATTGAAGGAGACGACCGGCCGCCGGGCCGACCGGCGGCCGGATGCGTTGCCATGGAACATATCGTCAATCCGCTTGCCGCCCATATTCAGACCGTCAAGCGACGATTGATTGTCATAGGGGCGGCCATCCTTGTCTCCTTGATTTTCACCTTCTCCTTTTCGGCTGATATGGTGGGCTGGCTGAATCGGCCCTTCCAGAATCAGCTGGTCTTCTACGGACCGACGGAAGCCCTGTTTGCCTCCATTAAAGTATCGCTCTTGGCAGCCGTGATCCTGAGCCTGCCGGTTATTTTTTATCAGTGCTGGAAATTCGTCGAGCCGGCGCTCTTGCCGAAGGAGCAACGCTGGGCCGTTCCGCTGTTTTTTCTGGCCGCGGGCCTCTTTGCGCTCGGCTTGGTTTTCTGCAATCTGGTGATCCTTCCGCTGGTGATCGACTTCTTCGTCAGTTTCGGGCTCGACCGGGATGTCACGCCACAGTTGAGCGTGGGGACCTATATCGATTTCAATGTGAAGTTTCTGCTGATCTTCGGTTGCGCGTTCGAGCTGCCGCTGGCGATGACGCTGCTGGCGGTGACAGGGGCGGTCTCGGCGAAGGTGTTCGCGCGGTATCGCAAGCATGCTATTCTGTCGAGCCTCATTCTGTCGGCCATCATCACGCCTGACGCGACGCTGTTTACGATGCTGCTGATGGCTGTGCCGCTGATGGCGCTGTATGAGATCGGTATTCTTGGCGCCCGGCTCTTCGGGCGAAGTTCGGTCGATGGTCCTATGGATCTTCCGCTTGATCCCGATTTGCCGATAGGGACGGCAGGAACGAGATTGCGATGATGAACGTGTTTAATGTCCTGTCGCGCGTACGACTCCTGTCGGTGGCAGGCGTGCTCGTCTGCGCGACCGCTAATGTGTCGGTCGCTGAGACGCCAGCGGCGGGGCCGTTCGACCAGTCGGCTGCCAGTGTTCAAGCTTTGGTGGTAACAGGGAATGGCGCAGTCTATGCGGGCTCCTTCGGTCACGGCATTTTCCGTACAGCCGATCGGGGCGCGACGTGGGTTCCGGTGGGGGAAGGTGTGACCGATCCCTTCATCCTGAGCTTGGCGGTTGCGAGAGAGGGCGCGGTGTATGCCGGCACGTTCAGGGGCGGCGTTTTCCGTTCGCGCGACGAGGGGAAGACCTGGCAGTCGGTGAATAAGGGCCTCAAGCGGCTGGAAGTGAAGTCCTTGCTGGCGGCTGACGACGGGCTCTATGCGGGAACGAGCGACGGTGTGTATCGGCTCAATGAACTGGAGGATCACTGGTCGGTCGTCAGCACGGGGTTGGACGATGTCCTAGTCCATGCGCTGGTCCGGTCCACAGACGGTACGCTCTATGCCGGAACATCGGGCAAAGGCATCCTGCGTTTCAAGCGCCACTCATCCGGCTGGGTGCGTATGCAGCAAGGCTTGAAGAATCAGGAGGGGATGATCGAGAATTTTATTCGTGTGCTTGCCATCGATCAGGATCAGAATCTTCTGGCTGGTACGTTCGATGGTGGAGTCTTTCGCAGCGCCGACGGCGGGATGACGTGGCGCCCGATCAGCCGGGCGCTGCCCAACGATTCCATCCGCGGGATCGTACTGTTGGAACAGGGCTTGATCGTGGCCACCGGGAACGGTATTTTCAAGACGACTGACAAGGGGAAACAATGGATTCCCGTGAATAAGGGGTTGGCGAATTTGGCGGTCCAGTCGCTGATCGGCTCTGGAGGCGGAGGTCTCTATGCGGGGACAAGCGCGGGAGTCTTTCGCAGCGACGACGGACTGACCTGGACGGCTATCAATCAAGGGCTCGATGTGGGGATGGCGCCGCCGCCGTTCCTATTTCGATAATGCACGAAAGGCGAAAGGATACAGGCTATGACTGACGTGACTGAGAAGACCCAGGCAAAAATCGCCGTTACCAGCAAAGGAGCGCCGGTGGGTGAGATCGTTATCAGATTTTTCCCCGATGTGGCGCCCGGCCATGTTGCCAATTTTGTGAAGTTGTCAAAGGA
>JAOUEB010000432.1 GCA_029858925.1 Nitrospira sp. | reverse complement strand
CGATCGTCGGCTGGATCGCGCTGGTTGTGTTTGTATCGACCTTTGCGCCGATTCCCTTCTCTTTCCATTCATAGGCTGTGAACCTGCGTATGCAGCAGGCCGTGCAGAACATTGCTTGGATTGTCTTGCCCGATTCCGCACACAGATCTACAGCGTGGGGATGATCTCGGCAGAGGCCGCCAAGTCCCATCGTCCAAACTGTCAGGCTGAACGGCTGGACGGGGTGGACGAGTGTATTCGGTGCGGAATCATTTTTACCAAGTATCGACTGCTCGCAAAGCGGGCTGCAGTCTCTCCGTCACAAACACCGTTTATGGAGTCGCGGTGGTGGCTTGCCGCCAAGCAATGGTTGATTGAATCGGATGAGACGACCGATTCACTGACGCTCGTCGGTCGAGCCATGTTGTTTCTGTCCCTTGTCTGTGGGGCCGGACGTTCATCTTCGCGCCGCTTGAAACCAACTGCACCGGCGAATCCGTTCTTCATCTGATCAATGTCCCATTCCACGAGGCAGCCCACCTCATTATTTCTCCTGCTTGTGTGAGAGCGGCGACTCTTCTACCATAGACCCTCTTTATACGTGAGAATCGCTACAATGTTTTGAGTCGTGCGAGTATGGCATCGGTCTATCTCTTTCTTCTCTGGACGGTCTTCTTTCCGGTCGCCTACGCGCAAGGCGCGTCAGAGGCAGAGGTGCCTTCGATCACAGACCATGTCGTATCTTCCGACGGCTGGCGCTATGGCGCGGATCTCGACATCGGCGGCATCGTCAATTTCAATTTTCCGGAGAACGATCTCTGGCGCAGCCGCGCCACGGCTTCCCGTCACAACCAAGTGGCTCCCAATATGGTGCTGGCCTATGTGCGGAAGGACGCGAGTGAGGCGTCGCGCTGGGGGATGGAACTGGGCGTGCAGGGCGGTTACGACTCTGTCGATTTCGCGTTTCTGCCGGGAGAACCAAAAGTCGGCGGAGCAGATGTGCTCAGGCATATCCAGCGGGCGAACGCGTCGTATCTGGCTCCGCTCGGCAACGGCCTGACGATCACGGCAGGTCTCTTCAATAGCTTGATGGGCTACGAATCGCTTTATGCCAAGGACAATGCAAACTACTCACGCTCCTGGATCGCCGACTACACCCCCTACATGATGTTCGGTATCAATGCGCGGTATCCGGTGAACGAGAACTTCGTGGTGACGGCGTTCGTCATCAATGGGTATGCGCATCTGTCTCATCCCAACGACCAGCCTTCCTATGGGACTCAGTGGTCGTACAAAGTCACTCCTCGGTTGACTGCGACGCAGACCCTGTACTGGGGGCCTGATCAGACCAAGACCTCCCTGGAGTTGTGGCGACTCTACGGCAATCAGATTCTAGAGTGGAAAGGCGATGAGGTGACGGTGGCTGTTTCCTACGATATCGGGACAGAGAACATAGCCGATCAGCCGGGAAGTCCGCGGACTTTCGTGACGGGCGGCAATATGATGGTGAAGTGGCATGTGGCCGGTCCCTGGTCCCTGGCGCTACGCCCGGAATTCTACTGGGACCGGAACGGACGCTGGACCGGGGCGGAGCAATTCGTGAAGGCTATCACGTCCACGATCGAGTACAAGCTCTCGTATCGGTGGACCACCACGAGGGTGCGGCTGGAATACCGGTATGACGAATCGACCGGCGCCGGGGGCGGGTTTTTCAGGAGAGGAGAGGGCAGCCCCGGTGTATCCGGGCTCGCGCCGTCACAACATCTATTATTGGTTGGCCTGCTCTGTTCCTTTGATTCACCGTGAAGGATCGCTTGCGGGCGGCGGTTGGATTCTCGATTGCCGCCATTCATGAAGCATCCATTTGCCAATCTCGTCCAGCGCCGCTTTCTTTGCTTGAGCGAGTGCCTGGCCATCCTCCAATAACGCCGCCGATCCCACCAATGTGAAGCGGCCCTCTGCTGTCTGTGTCGCATAGAGCCGGTCGGCTCGCGCATCCCACAGGCTGCCGCTGATCATGAACAGGGCGTCGCTGACGGTACCTGGCGCGAGGTAGGCGCCGATCAGCGTGGCATACCATGCGGCATAGCCATTATTGTAGCGATCGACTGTCCCGACCCCTTCCACGATGAGCACGGCATCCGCATCATAGCGCGCGGCGGCCTGTCGGATCTTTGGGACATCATGTCCGTGGATGGTCGAGTCTGCGAGGAGAAAAGCGTCTGCCACAATGCCTTCGTTTCGCAAGGGTGTCAGCCCCTTTATCAGCGCA
>JAOUEB010000431.1 GCA_029858925.1 Nitrospira sp. | reverse complement strand
TCCATGCCAGGGCGGACAGGGCGAGTGACCGTTGCAGGGAGATAGTGCCAAAGAACCGATGCGACAATAACACCGGCTGGTACGGCGACCGCCATGGCTGCCATCGCTGGGAAGATCCGTTCGAGCATCGGGGCTATCCACAAACCGGCCAGGAAACCCAGAATGACGGTCGGGAGCGCCGCCATAATCTCAATGGTTGGCTTGATCTTGGCCCGAAGATGCGGGGCCATGAACATCGCGGTATAGATGGCGCCTAAGAGGGCCAGCGGCACCGCGACCAGCATGGCATAGAAGGTTCCCTTGAGCGTGCCGAAGATCAGCGGCATGAGGCCGAACTTCGCTTCGAAATCGTCGGCGCCGCTGGAAGATTGCCAGACATGTTCCGGCCTGTCGTAGCCCTCGTACCACACAGGGGCAAGCAATGTCGCTACCGTCGTCTCAGGATGAGGGTTGTGAATCGCATAGGTCCGCAATTCTCCCCGGTCGGAAAAGGCGACGGCGCCGTCGGCCTTGGGCGAAAACGCGAGGGCGCGAATCGCCTGGCCGTTGCCCGGCAATTTCAACAGCGTCTGCGAGGATGTCGAATGGTGGACAAAGAGATTGCCCTGCTCATCGCCGGTGATGAAACCCTTGTTGCGAAGCGAGGGGGAGATTCCTGTCACGGGAGCAGGATGGGCGTCCAATCGATGAATCAGACGAAAGCGTGTCACCTGGCTTTCTTGAGCCTCACGCACCGGCATCCACACCGACACCTCGCCTGCGCCGCTGCCGATTACCAGCGAACGATCTCCGATCAGGTAGGACAGCGCGGTGACTGCGATGCCGGCTGGAGCCACCGAGACGGTTTCGGAAAGGCTCGGCCGGACGCCCTCTCGCAGATCATAGCGATAGAGCTTCCCACCGGCCGTGCCGACCGACAGGGTTTCGCCACGGCTGTCAAAGATAAATGATGTCACAGGCTCATCTCCGTGATCGGTCAGCGCAACGGCAGGGGTTGCCGATGGCGCGGCTACGTACCAGAGGCGCCCTTGATCCGTGAGAGCCGCGACCAGTTGCCCTTGGTCCGTCGGCTGGTAGGCCAAACGAAGAATGTGCTCGTTGGCGGGGGGTACCTGCACCGGAGATCCAAGCGAGATCGTCGGCGTGATCCGGCGCTCCCCTTCATCGAAACCGGCTGTAAATTCGATCGTCACAGGAATGATGCGGCCATCGTTCGTCCCAAAGGCAAATCGATTGCCGGTCCCCGCGGCGCGAGCGATGGAGGTGACGGACATACCGGCAAGGCCCGATGGCAGCTCAAGATCGATTGGCGCGCCTGACCGCGCGCTGAAGAAGCGAACCTGGCGCTCGGCCCCTCCACTGAGTTGATAGATGATCTCTTGATATTCATCCTGCCCGACGAGGCTGGATTGTGGAAGCGATTCGTGTGGAGGGTTGCCGGCAAAACGCCCGCTCTGCGTCCCGTGAGGAGCAAGGAACAGAGGGACCACTTCTTTGACCAAGAACACGAACATGCCGATGATGCTGAGGATGACGGCGGCACCACCCAGCGTGACGACGATTTTGGCGAGTCGATCGAAAGCCCGACGCCGTATGGCGCTCGTCGAGCGTCTCAACAGCAACTGGGGTGGCGTATCGTCAGACGCCCCCCCAGATGAAGACAGACCCAGCACGTGGTCGGGATTGCTATTCAAGCTTCGTCAGTTCCTTACCGATCGTATCCGCCCTCAACGGAAAGAATCCGTCCTTGACCACAACTGTTTGCCCTTCTTTGCTATAAATGAACTTGATGAATTCTTTGACAATTGGGTCGATCGGCTTATTGGGCGCTTTGTTCACATAAAGATAGAGGTGCCGCCAGAGCGGATAGGCCCCACTGTCCGCGTTCTGCTGAGTCGCCTCCTTGAACGGCATGCCGTCTTTTTCGGCAAGAGGAACGACACGCACATTCGAGGTCAGATAGCCGATCCCGCTATAGCCGATGCCGGCTTGATCTTCGCTCACGCTTTGGACCACGGAGGCAGACCCAGGCTGCTCCTTCACTTCATCCTTGAAATCGCCGTTCTTGAGGGCATGTTCCTTGAAAAAACCATACGTCCCGGAGGCTGAGTTCCGGCCATAGATGCTGATGGGATTGCCGCCCAGTTCGCCGTCCAGACCGGCCTGGTTCCACAGCTGAATGTTCTCCTTGTTGCCCCAGCGCCGGCTCTTTGAAAAAATCGCATCAATTTGTCCCATCGTAAGTCCCTGGACTGGATTGTC
>JAOUEB010000430.1 GCA_029858925.1 Nitrospira sp. | reverse complement strand
TTTACCCCGGAGGCGTCGCAATCCGTGGGCAAGAAGCTCTCGAGCATGGGAGTGTCCGTGATTCCGGCCGATTGTCTCATGCAGGCCGGAGAAGGACCCACCTCCTGGCACTTTGCCAACCAGATTTTGAACGCCGTCGGGATCGCGAAGCAGCATCCCAACTTGTTCCTGTTGAGCGTCAGCAATTTCAGCTGCACCATCGACGCGTTCACCCACTCCATGCTCGCCTCAGAACTGGGGTCAAAACCGTACCTCGTCCTCGAGATCGACGCGCACACCGCCGATGCCGGAGTGCAAACGAGGTTGGAGGCATTCCTGGACATCATCCACAATTATCGCGATGTACAAACCCCCGGCGCCACACCGTTCGTTCCCTGCCGGCTCGTCGGGGGAGGCCGTGTCATGCGATCGAACGGCGAGTCTGTCCCGCTGACGGACCCGCGAGTCCGCATCTACTTTCCGAACTTTTCGCCCTATCACACGCGGGTCTTGTCCCTGGCAGTCGGGTGGCTCGGACTTCACCCTGGCGCCGTCATTTCGCTGGACCGAACCCAACTCGACAAAGGGCTGCAATACACCTCCGGCCGCGAATGTCTCCCGTTGCCGATCTGCATCGGTCAACTTCTCCAGGTCCATGAGCGTCGCCAGGCCGGAGAAATCGCGGGATTCTACATGCTGCAGGGCGGAGCGCCCTGCGTCAGCGACGCGTACATGGGCTATTTTGAACGGTTTCTCGGCGAGCAGCGGCTGACCGATCTCTTCCTCTTCAATCCCCAGCCGGAGAACGACTACCTCGGCTTCGATAAACAGGTTCTCGCGCAGCACCTGGCCCAGGCCATCGTCATCGGAGACATCCTGGTGGAGATCGACCATGTGCTACGTGTGGTCGGAGACCAAGGCGCACTCGATCAACTGCAGCAGGAATGGGAGCAGTTCGCGGAGGGCGCTCGTTCACGCGATGAGTTCCATGCCGCTCTTCCTTCATTCGTCGAGCGGTTGGCGCGTCTGCCGCGCACCAGAGATCCCCGTACCTGCCCGCGCGTCGTCGTGGCCGGCGACTTCTTCACCCGCTTCAGCTCGTTTTTCATGGACGGCGTGCGCGACCTCTATGCCGAACGAGGCATCATCCTCAAGCCGGTCGATCTGAGCGAGCTGTTTCTCTATGTCGCGTATCATCCCATGGCGGAAACGGCCGGGACGTGGGGCATGAAACCGGGCGGTCTGGCTCTGGCCAAGGCCTGCACGAGGATGTTTCAACCGGAGGGGAAAGAGTACATTCAGCAATGGCTGAGCTTCAACATCTTGAAGCACGAGGAGGAGCGTTACCGAGAGATCTTTCGCCGGACCGGATTGTTGGTGGCCGGACCGAACGCACTCTCGGCCATTTTTGAGAGGGGCGCGGAGCATGTCTCGCCCGCAATTTTCGGTGAACTCCTCCCCACAGTGGGCAAGGGACTGGAAGCCGCCCACGAGGGATACGACGGCATGCTCGTCATCGGGCCGTTCAACTGCCTGCCGTACCGGATTTCAGAGGCTATTCTGAAGCCGCTCAGCATCCGGGAAGGCATGCCCATTCTTACCTACGAAAGCGACGGCTATGCGGTGTCTCCCTCCGTGCTCAGGCAGGTGGACGTGCACATACAACAGGTAATTGAGCATGCGGCGCTGAACCACGTGACGCATGGCTGATCCGCCGCCTGAAGAATGTGGGCCAGGCTTTGCGCTTCGTTGCCTGTGTTGGGCTGGTATCCGGAGGACCTATGACCAGAGATGAATTCATCGATGCGGCTTTCGCCGAGCTCCACCGAATCGAACAGGGTGAGGCGACCGTACAGCTTGTCGAAGGGGATATCCTGCTCGGAAAGGTCTCGTACCAGACGAGCAACGGGTGGAAGATCGTCGTATTCAGTGACGGCGATGCATGGGATTATATCGACTCCATCACCGCTCCGGCCGGCGAGCAGTTCCCACTGTGGTCCGACGATCCGGCACAGGACTCAGAGGGGATGGTCAAGCTCCGCTCCTACCATCCACCGGTCGATCAAGTGACGGCAAAGTGGGGTTTTATGACATGAAAGGACGGCCTCAATGATCACCTCCATGGCCTTCACGGTCTATCCGGTCTCGAATATGGAACGGGCGCGAGCATTCTACGAACATGTGCTCGGCTTGCACATGAGCTATAACTATCGCGATGTGTGGGTGGAATACGAGATTGGGGATTCCACGTTTGCCATCACGACCACGGATATGGGCCACACACCGGGTGCAA
>JAOUEB010000429.1 GCA_029858925.1 Nitrospira sp. | reverse complement strand
ATTCTGTCCCCCCATATACCACCGCGGTGTTCCTGATCCGAAAAGCCCAGGTATTAGTTTGCCAGGGCAGTCATCAAAAAGGCATCGTTTGTGGGAGACGAAATCAACTGACAAACCATTCCTGGATCGGTTCTGAAATGAAACCTCCCATTATTGTGACTGAACCGGGCGACGTCGAGGTTTTTAAATCGGTTCGCGATGCGGAGCTATATCTGGAGGCACCTGAAGTCAAGGAAGGCCGACTCAAGGCATACGATAGCGAGGGCCGTCTTTTGAGTGTAGAGCAAGAATCAGCGCCGGACCTAAAACTCTTTGGTGTCACGCTTATTGTTGATCCGGGGGTAGTAAAAATTGGGCGAGAGGAATCTGCCACAACACATGAAGGTGAACTGAGACATGTCCTTGTTGAGTATCTTATTAGAACCGGCGTTGACCAAAACTCCTTGGAAGGTGCAACTCTCGAAAACGTGCTCGCAGAAGTGATCACACGCCAAGGGTTTACAAAGTGAATCGTGGGGGAAAGCAATAGAGAGTGAGAAATGGGGTCAGCTTGAGCTGCTGCTCTCTGGGCGAATTCGTTAGACTCCGACACCGTTATGGAGCGGCGATTGACTTGTGACCGTCCTTGTTCTGTTGGACCGGCCGCTCGATACTGGGCTCTCTAAAATCCCTCTTGTCTGTATCAGGAGCTGATCGTGGGCGAAACCCGCGTTGACCTTCATCACCTCCTCGAAGACCTGCGCGATGCCTATCCGGGCGCGCTTGAAGAAACCATTTTGACTGAAGTGGTCGCCAATTCACTGGACTCCGGCGCGACTTGTTTGCGCGTCACGGCCGATCCGGCTGCGTCGACGCTGACCATCATGGACGATGGATCGGGTATGAGGCGACGAGATCTTGTGCGGTACCACGATCTAGCCGCCAGTACGAAGACACGGGGGCATGGCATCGGCTTCGCCGGGGTTGGGATCAAGCTGGGCCTGCTTGTCTGCGAAGACGTCGTCACCGAAACGCGGCGTGGCAAGGAACATGTGGCGAGCCGTTGGCATTTGGCCGGACGCCACAAGGCGCCGTGGAAATGGATTCCTCCGTTGGGTTTGGTGGCCGATCATGGCACGGCGGTGCAGCTCAAGCTGCACAACGCCCTCTCTCCGCTCCTGGACGAGGGCTATCTCGAAGGGGTGTTGCGACGGCAGTATCAGCCGCTGCTCGAATCGGAATTCGACGAGATGCTGGCGGCGCATTATCCGAAAGGCTTCCGGTTCGAGGTCAATGGCCGGGTGCTGGAGCGTCAGCCTGTCTATGGCGTAGAGCGATCAAAGCTCGCTATCTGTCTGGCGCGCAAGCGCAAACCGGCGGCGGTTGGCTATTTGTCACGAAGCGAGTCCCCGTTTCCGGACGATCAGCGCGGCCTGGCGGTCAGTACGTTCGGTAAGGTCATCAAGCGCGGATGGGATTGGCTGGGGATCACACCGGCCGCGCCGGACAGAATGGCCGGGATGATTGAGGCGCCGGCGCTGGCCGCGGCCCTCACGCTCAATAAGGGCGATTTTGTCCGCGTTGGGACGCGGGGGGCGTTGTACCTGGGATATCGCAAGGCGATCCAAGAAGCCGTTTCGCGGCAATTGGCCCATTGGGGCGATGTTCGAGAAGCGGACAACAAAGCCGGACGCCGAGCGGTGCGGCCGATGGAGCGCGATCTGGAAACGGTGTTGGTGGACCTCGCCGACGAATTTCCATTGCTGGCGTCGCTGGTCGAGCGGCGAGCCGGCGGACAGAAGCGGTTGCCCATCGGACAAACCAAATCGGCGGACGACGGGCATGCGGTCCTGGCGATGTCCGTCATGACCGGCGCGGAGGCTCTGGAGGAGGCGGTGACTCCTCCGGAAGGGCCACAGGAACCAGCTGGAGTTCAGCCGCCGGATGAAGCGGCGCAACAGGAGCCGCGGTCTCAGCCGGATTCTTCGCCCGGCGTCGCTGTCGTGCCAGGAGGCAAAGGGCGTTCACGGCCCGGCCGGTACGGACTCACTCTCCGGTTCGAATCGCACGAGGGAGATCCGGACCTAGGCCATCTCGTTGAATCCACCGTCGTGATCAACGACGCGCATCCTGCCTATCGCCGCGCCGTGGCTTCCCGCTCGGAGGGCTACCATATCGCGCTGGCAGTCGCCTTTGCCTTGGCTCGTCTGGCGGTCCCGCCCGCGGAGGAACACCAGTTCGTGACCTCATTTCTGATTCACTGGGGCGAGGCGCTGGATGGGTCGCGCCGCAGGTCGCGCAAGCGGTTGT
>JAOUEB010000030.1 GCA_029858925.1 Nitrospira sp. | reverse complement strand
GCTTTTCGCCCGTGCCATAAGCTTACAGTAGGAGCAACTCTCCGCGGTCGTGGGCTGGCCGCATGATGCGCAAGGGTGGAGCATCGCCCGGTCTTTCTCTGTCATCGTGGTTGGAACGGGCGCGGAGCCCTGTCTGCGCTGCTTCTCCAGAAACCCCCAGTAAAAATATTGCTTCGTGCCGGGGGATTCGGTCTCCAGCCGGTTCAGCACGTCCTTATACAAGAGTGTGCGAGCTCCTTGGGCCATGGGACATTCGTCCACAATGTAATCGATTTGATTCAAGACACAATAGGCCGCCAACTCGCGTTCCGTCAATCGATAGAGCGGTTTCACCTTCTTGGCAAAACCTTCCACGGAGGCGGGGAGACTTGGGCCCTGCTTATCCAGATATTCCTCTTGCCAATGCAACACGTTGCCGAGGAGCCGAGCCGCTTCATCGTCGAGATTGTGGCCGGTGGCCATCACATCGTATTCTTTCTCGATTGCCGCACGATTGAATTGGTAGCGTTTGATCGTCCCGCAGGTCGAACAGGTCGGGCGATGGACTAGTTGGGCCAGTTCTTTGATGCCGGCCCCTGCTTCCTGCTCAACCGTATGGGTGTGCAACATAGCGCCCAGCGGCGCGGCAGTGCTCTCCGCATAGCGGCGGACTTTGTCGTACGATCGCTCCGAATACCCGGCGATACCCAAGTTCACATACAACGCGTCTACGCGGTAGCCGAGGGTGAGGAGGATGTGCCAGAGCGCCAGACTGTCCTTGCCGCCGGAGACGGCCACGAGAATACGATCGCCTATGCCAAACATGTCTTGAGACTTGATTGCCTTGGCGACTTGATCATGGATGAAGTGATTGAAACAGACTTTGCAAAACGCGGCATTGTGCCGGGGCAACTTCATCACAGCTTTGGTTTTACATTTCGTGCAATTCATAATGCGAAGGATCATACGATCAGCTTGTGGTGAATGCAAATGTCGATGCGATGGGAGGCTTGCACGAGAATGCACTCGGTTCACGCAGCGGGTAAGTCAGTTATCCAATGAAGTCAACGCAGAAATCTGATATTATGATGTTCCGTAATTCGCTCGAGCCAACGATTCAGATGGCGGTGAGAGCAATCTGCGAGTTAACATAATCTATCTTATCAGACTATGAGCCTTGAGTTATTTGGACGCATTCACAAGGAACTGTCGATCGCCGGCGGCGCACTCTATGAAGTGATCCTTTCCATTTCTGAGCGTGTGAATCGCAAGACGCAGATTGTTCGACTCCACTGGCACGCATCAGGCCTCCTTCAACAGATCGATCGGGTCACTGTCGAGGTTGGCCACCAGGTAGCAGATCACGTCGCTCGTGCCATCCCGATTCAGGGGCAACACGATTCAATGCTGGATACGGCACTCTCCCATGCCGTGGCACGCATCCATGAGTTGAAGCAATCACTGACGCTGTTTGATGGACAAATTCGAGAACTTAAACTTGAAGCGATCCATGAAGAATTACTCAAGCTCCAGCAAGACTTAGCCGTTCGGTCTGCTAGAATTGAGCGGCTCACGATTGCCAGGCATGCCGCAGCAGTTGGTCAAACTCTCAGCCTCATGCCTCAATCTTCCTCGGTTCACATCGCATCAGTCTTGCGAGGGCCGTTTCTGCTCGCGCCGTCCGATGGCCTGACATTCCGGGCAGACGACATCGTGGTACTAATTGGACTAGAATCCGAGCTAGATCGACTGGCGACCTGGTTTACCAGCCAACGCCCACTCAATACGACGACGACAAAATCTGCGTAAACTGAGGGCGGAGTAACGAAAATCCGCGACAATCCCGGTATCATCTCATGAGACAATCTGGTCATACGCTGCGGCAACACGTTATAGCGTCCACTATCCTGTTGCTTCCTGCATTGTTGTTTCCGGCGACTGCTTCGGCAGAACAGAGTGCTAGCGGCATTCGCACAGAGCCACCCGGCATTCGTCTCCTGGAAGAAATTCAAGCTGTCATTACCAACCTGGCAGAGCAGGCCAAGCCGTCGGTCGTGAATCTGTTTCCTCTTCCGAGTGCGGGCCGGTCGCGCGAAGGGCCCGGGGAGCGCGTGCCCAATGCCTCAGGGTCAGGCTCCGGCCTGATTGTCGGCAGCGACGGATATATCGTCACGAATAACCACGTGATTGGTGATGCAACTGAGATCGAAGTCCGGCTCTCCGATAAGACTAAATTGATCGCGAATGTGGTCGGCAAGGATCCAGACACGGACCTTGCCCTCCTCAAGGTGACGGCAGGCCGGCCACTGCCTAGCGCGCGGTTCGGCGATTCCACCGCCGTGAAAGTCGGGCAATGGGTCCTCGCAGTGGGAAATCCCTTTGGGCTGGACCGCACAGTGACGCTCGGTGTCGTGAGCGGCATCGGGCGCGAAAATATCAACCTGTCTCGTTATGAAAACTTCATTCAGACCGATGCCTCGATCAATCCCGGAAATTCTGGAGGCCCGCTCTTCAATCTCCACGGAGAAGTAATTGGCATCAATACGGCAATCATCAACTTTGCCCAAGGTATCGGTTTTGCCATTCCGTCAAACATGGCCAAACAGGTGATCGAGCAGTTGATGGCAAACGGCAAAGTGGTACGGGGATGGTTGGGTGTCGGCATTCAGCCGTTAACGCCCGAGTTGGCCAAGAAATTCGGCGTCATCGATAGTGACGGCGTCTTGGTGAACGAAGTCTTCGAGAAAGACCCAGCTGCAACGGCGGGCATCAAACCGGGCGACATTATCGTCACAATCGACGGGAATATAGTTGATTCGCCGAATAAATTGTCCAGACTGATCGGCGCGCTGTCCCCCGGCGCCACCGCACGCATTGAAGTCGTCCGAGACCGCAACCGCCTCATGCTGAACGTTCCATTGATCGAGCGACGTGATGCGGCAATTGTCGCATCGATCCCGCAAGCCAAAACGGAGCTGAAGCTCGGCCTCGATGTGCAGGATCTGACCGCTGGGCTGGCGGACAAATTCAACCTACGCGAGTCGAACGGTGTGCTGATCACGAAGGTCGAACCTGGAAGTCTGGCCCAGGCCGAAGGCCTTAGGGAAGGCGACCTCATCAAGGAAGTCAACCGTGTGGAAGTCGCCTCCGTTGGCGAATTTACCTCGGCGATTTCGCGAGTCCGTCGAGGGGATACGGTGTTACTCCGGGTGCTGCGCGAGAACCGGGCTTTCTACGTTGTGCTCAAATCTGCTGAGTAGTCGGTTCTCTGTCCCTCGACGTTGCTCGGAACAGTGAGCCTGTCGAATCGACCCGTAAAACGTATCTCGTGAAGCGTGAAGCCCGCTTCGCCCCCCCCTGACGATACGGAGAGTGGATTCCTCTCATCTTTCTTTGCGAGATGCGCTGCACGAGCGACGAGCAACGAATTCCCCTCAGTGCGCTGCCACGGCATGTGGTTCCACCTTGTGCTGCTCGATGATCTTGGCCGTCAGCTCGCGCGGCACTTCATCGTAACGGGCAAACTCCATCACGTAGCTCCCCCGCCCGCCTGTCATGCTGTTCAGAACCGGCGCATACTTCAGCAATTCGGCAAGCGGCACCAGCGCGGTGATCTGCTCGGCATGATCGTTCGCGCTTACCGAGACGATGCGGCCTCGCCGCGCATTCAGATCGCCCATCACCGCGCCGACAGTGTCCGTCGGAGCCTCGATCTCAACCGTCATCATCGGTTCCAGCAAGACGGGATGCGCGGTTGCCATCGCTTTTTTGAAGGCCATCGATCCTGCGATCTTAAACGACATTTCTGACGAGTCCACCACATGGTAGGAGCCGTCGTACACGGTGACTCGGATATCAACGACGGGAAATCCGCCCAGCATCCCTTCATGCATCGCCTCGCGCACGCCTTTTTCCACGGCGGGAATGAAGTTTCGGGGAATCGCTCCGCCGACGACACGCTGCTCGAACGTGAACCCGTTGCCGCGCGGCATCGGCGCCACTTCCAGCCAGCAGTCCCCGTATTGCCCATGGCCACCCGTCTGTTTCTTGTATTTGCCCTGTGCGCGCGCGGTGGCCTGCACGGTTTCGTGATAGGGGATCTTCGGCGTATGCAGGGTAACGTCGGCCCCGAATTTCCGGTGGAGTTTCTCCAGTGCCAGATCGATATGGAGCTGGCCAAGACCACTGAGCACCATCTCTTTCGTCTCCGCATTGCGGGAAAATTCAAGCGTTGGGTCTTCTTCGATCAGCGTATGCAGGCCAAGACTGACTTTATCGATTTCCGCCTTCGACTTGGCCTCGATGCCAAACGACAGGACCGGCCGAGGAAGCCCGATCGCCGGATAGCAAATCGGGTCCTTTTCATCACACAGCGTATCACCTGTGTGGGCGTTGTGTACCTTTCCGATCGCCACGATCTCTCCAGCTGACGCCGACGTTACCGCGGTATGCTGTTTTCCGATGAGGGTATAGAAATGTCCCAGCTTCTCGCGCGCCTGTTTCGACGCATTCCACACGAAAGAATCAGCATGGACAGTGCCTGATAGGAGACGGCAGTACGACAGCCGTCCCACAAACGGGTCGATCAGCGTTTTAAACACATAGGCTGAAAACGGCTCCTGCGCGCTCCCCTTTCGTTCGCATGGCTGACCCGTATTAGGTCTCACACCTTGTGAAGGATGCGCGGCGCAGCGTTCGCCTGGTGACGGTAACAAGGCGGCCATCGCGTTTAGCAGCGGCCACACACCCATGTTGCGCACTGCGGAACCGGCGTACAGAGGAAACACCTGCCTGGCCAGGATGCCGGAGCGAAGTCCAGAGAAGAGCGCATCATGAGTCAGATCGCCTTGAGCGACATAGGCGTCAAGAAGGGTATCCTCGGTTTCCGCCACGGTTTCGATGAGCTTCGTGCGCGCCTCCTTCATGGCCGATTCTAGATGAGCCGGCACCGGCAGCATCTCCACCTTGGCGGCAGACGGCCCAGACCGTATGAACCGCTCCTGAAGGATGTCGATCATTCCCTCCACCTTGTCGCCGAGACGGACCGGCACCACCATGGGAATCGGCGTACAGTTGAGTTGTGTGCGGCAGATCTCCAACGCGCGTTCAATCGAGGCGCCGTCTCGATCCAAGCCATTTACAAAAAACAGGCAGGGCAGACCGAGTTCTCCAATCCGTGACCACAGACGAGACAACTCGGTCCGAACTCCGGTCTGTCCGTCCAGCACAATGAGTGCGGCATCGACGGCCCGCAGCGCTGAGAGGGGTTCGCCGAGAAGGCTGAGCGCGCCGGGAGGATCAAGGAGCGAGATGGCAGTCTGATTCCAGGAGAACTGAAGCATGCTGGTACTGACGGAACTGCGATGGTGCAATTCTTCCGGCTCAAAGTCGGACAGGGTCGTGCCCTGTGCGACGGAACCGAGGATGGGAACGGCGCCGGCAGCGAAGAGGATCGCCTCGCACAGGGATGTCTTGCCCGCGCCGACGTTGGACACAATTGCGACATTTCTGATGGGCCCCACACAGGTGTTTCCCATGGCCTGCCCTCCTTATTGAATGGACGACGGTTTAGCGCATTCATTTCCTCCAGTAGTCAGTCCCTGCTACTTTGCCCTTTGAGCCAGCCCTGATCGGCAAAACTCACGTACCGGCCGTCGCCGATAATCACATGATCCAGCACGGGGATGCCCAGTAATCGGCCGGCCTCCGCCAATCGGTCCGTCAGGTGTCGATCTTCCAGGCTTGGCGTCGGATCACCGCTGGGGTGGTTGTGCAAAAAGATCACGGCGGCGGCGGATTCACGAACCGCAGTTGCAAACACCTCTCGGGGGTGCACGAGGCTGAGCGTCAACGTTCCTTCGGACACGGTGGTTTCTTTGACGACGGTGTTCTTGGCATCGAGTAGCACGACCTTGAAAAGCTCCTGCTTGCGATCACGCAGGATGGGGTGAAAATGCTTGAAGAGATCGGCGCTCGATGAGATGCGTGTGCCGGTCGAGAGCGGGACCGCCAGCGACCGGCGTCCTAATTCCACTGCGGCTTTCAGCTGGGCTGCTTTCGCAGGTCCGATGCCTTGAATCGCACAGAGTTCTTCGACACCACACATGGCCAATCCACCGATACCGCCGACTCGGCTAAGCAGTTCGATCGCAACTTGTACGGCGGAAGAATCACGCCTGCCGGTTCTTAAGAGAATGGCCAGCAGCTGCGCATCCGACAGGGCATCAGGGCCCTTCGCAAGCAGCCGCTCACGTGGACGTTCGGTCTCAGGCCAATACGTAATTCCCTTAGCCTTCCCCTTGCCCGTCATCCCCACCCTCTTCAACGCACAAAAAATGACACCACGGACGTTTTTGTGCAAGACAACCAGATCATTTTAACCCTTGTGTGAACTACGTAATCCATAACTCATTGAAATATTAAGATGCGACAAATTGGTGCATCTTTTGCTACGTACACCAATAGTTGTGAACATAGCCACCTGGGAGGAAGTGATGGAATGTCCGAAGTGCAAAGGCATGATGATGTTAGAGCGGTTCTCCGATTTTTTTCTTATTTTCTACGCATGGAAGTGTATCAACTGCGGCGCGATCATTGATCGCACCATCTCCAACAATCGCAGAAAGAGCTTGGCGGCACGCGTTCCTCAGCCCGTCTCGACTCGGTAACTGCGTCGGTCAAAACTCGAACCCGATCCGCGCTGAGGCTTCTTGGTACAAGTCAGACGGATCGGGATACGACCGCACGAGATTTTATCCGTCGCGCATTATAGTCTTCTTGCAATGCGACCGTCAAAATGACACGGCGAAGGTGACCAGCCGATTCATTTATCCATCCACACTCACGCTGCATCTCTTCCAAGAAATTCTCCTTTGACTCATGGTCGGGACTCCTGCACGCCACTGTTCTTGACCCCTTCAAAAACGCTATGTTAGAGTCTCGTGGGTTGGAGGAACCCTTCGTCATTTGTTATGCGCGTCATTGCAGGAACCCATCGAGGCCGGCGCCTTCGCGTGCCGCAGGGATCGCTGGTTCGTCCAACTTCAGACCGAGTTCGAGAGGCATTGTTCTCGATTCTTGGGAACCGCATTCCTAATAGTCGAGTGTTGGATCTCTATGCAGGGACCGGGGCCATCGGGGTCGAAGCCATAAGTCGAGGCGCCACCCATGTCACCTGTGTCGAATCGAGCGCTGAGGCACTGAAGCTCTTGCGTCAGAACATCCTGGATTGTGGAATAGCCCATCACATCACCGTGTACGCTCATACCGTCAAACAATTTCTCAACCGACCTGAGCAGTGGGAAGGCCCCTATGATATTGTATTTGCCGATCCCCCCTACACCATCGCACAGGAACTGGAATCGTTGTTGACTCAGCCCGTAACCGAGCGCCTGTTTGCCGCTGACTCCTGGCTCATCGTCGAACATGCGGAGAAGACGACCCTCCCCGTCTGTCTGGGCTCCACCGCCTATGTGCGCCGCTATCGCTATGGCGACACCGCCCTCTCCCTGTATTCTTATTCCGGCGCGGCATCCCGATGAAAATAGGCGTCTACCCTGGAACATTCGATCCCGTCACCCATGGGCATACCGATATCATCACGCGAAGCCTGCGCGTCTTCGACAAAGTCGTAGTCGCGGTCGCTCCTAATCCGTCCAAGCATCCGCTCTTCAATCTTGCCGAGCGGCTTGATATGGTACAACTGGTCATGAAAGACATCGGCCAGGTGGAAGTCACAACGTTCGATGGGCTCTTGGTCGACTATGTAGAGCGCGCTGGCGCGCACGCCATTATCCGTGGCCTGCGGGCGATTTCTGACTTTGAACACGAATTCCAAATGGCCCTCATCAATCGTAAATTGGCCAGGAACGTAGAAACCGTCTTCCTGATGCCGAGCGAGGAGTATTCGTACTTGTCTTCCACGATCATTAAAGATGTGGCACACCATGGCGGCAACTTGTCTGAATTTCTTCATCCGGAAGTGGCGCACCGCCTCCACGAGCGGATTCGGAGTCTCAAATCATGAAACTTGCCGCACGTGTCGGACGCATTACACCGTCCCCGACATTGGCTATGACCGCGACGGCCAAAGCCATGGCGGCGCAAGGACTTGATGTCGTCGACTTCTCGTCGGGCGAGCCGGATTTTGATACTCCCGAGCCGGTCAAAGCCGCTGCGGAAGCGGCCATTCGGGACGGTTTTACAAAGTACACACCGTCGTCTGGCATCGATGAACTGCGCCAAGCTATCATCGACAAGTTGCAGCATGAACATGGGCTGCGGTACGAGAAGCCGCAGATTTTAGTCTCGTGCGGCGCCAAGCACTCGCTCTACAACCTGGCTGAAGCATTCCTTGAAGCCGGCGACGAGATCATCATCCCGACCCCCTACTGGGTCTCCTATGCCGACCAGGCGCTGTTGAACGATGCGACACCGGTGCTCCTGCCCACGAGTGAATCCAGTGGGTATGCAATCAATGCGGACGATCTGCGTCGATTGGTCACGCCACGGACCAAGGCGATCATCGTCAATAGTCCCTGTAATCCGACCGGCGCCACGTATGATCGGAAGACACTCCAAGCGATCGCCGACATCGCAGTCCGGCATAAGTTGCTCATCATTTCCGATGAGATCTACGAAAAAATCCTCTACGACGGAGCGACGCACATGAGTATCGCCACGCTCAGTCCTGAAGTGGCGGCGCAGACGGTGATTATAAACGGCGTCTCGAAAGCCTATGCAATGACAGGCTGGCGGATCGGCTATGCGGCGGGGCCCAAGGACTTGCTGACGGCAATGGCCAACATTCAAAGCCAGAGCACCTCGAATCCCTGCTCAATTTCCCAGAAAGCCGCCGTTGCAGCCTTGAAGCTCGGCGGACCGTTCACGGAGAAAATGGTCGCGGAATTCGACCGCCGGAGAAAAGTGATGGTGGACCGATTGAATAGAATACCGGGGGTGGCCTGCCGCATGCCGACCGGCGCGTTCTATGCTTTTCCGAACATCAGCGGGATTTTGGGGCGGCGTGGCCCGGCAGGCCCGATACGCTCGCCGCACGAGCTGGCGCAATACTTATTGAAAGATATCCATGTTGCCGTCGTTCCTGGAGAGCCATTTGGAAGTCAAGAGCACATTCGGCTCTCCTATGCGACCAGCATGCAATCGATTGAGCGAGGATTAGATCGCATGGCAGCTGCGATCGGCAATTTCGTTGCGTGAGTGATGGTCCTGTTGACGAGAGCCTACTAGCCCCCATAGGCGGGGCAAGACGAGTAAGGAAGGAGTTCCTGTGCCGATCTACGAATATCTTTGTCAGGACTGCTCGTACCGGTTCGAATTGAAACAGAGCATCAAAGACGATGCTGTCGCCGCTTGTACCAAATGCGGGAAATCCGTCAGCCGTCTCATTTCCGCCCCTGCGATCATGTTCAAGGGGAGCGGGTGGTATGTCACGGACTAT
>JAOUEB010000029.1 GCA_029858925.1 Nitrospira sp. | reverse complement strand
TTTCGAGCAACTGAAGAGTGATGTAGCCGACATGCGGAACATCGGCGGGCGCGGGGGCGGCATGATTACGGCCGCCCTGTTCCTGAGCAAATTCGCCGGCGACTGGCCCTGGGTACATCTGGACATCGCCAGCACCGACTGGAGCGAGCGCGAACGGGCCTACATTCCGAAAGGACCGACCGGAATCGGCACCAGACTTTTGATTCAATACCTTATCGATCGAACGTTGTAGAACGTGGGAACACCTATGCTGATGTCACGTGAAAAGATTGGACAGCTCTTTATGGTGGGATTCGACGGCACGACCGTGTCGGCGGATCTCGCCGCCTTCATCAAAGAGTATAAGCCAGGCGGCGTCATCTTGTTCTCGCGAAATCTGGAATCGGCCGAACAGATCGTCGAGCTCACGAACGGGCTGCAACGATGCAGTCCCCATTCCACGCTCCTGATCTCCATCGACCAAGAGGGGGGACGGGTCTCGCGATTGCCAAAAGAGTTCACGATTTTCCCTCCCTGCGAGGTGTTGGGCCGATGCAATTCTTCCGAGCTGGCCTATGCCGCGGCAGCCACGACAGCCAAAGAGCTGCGAGCCGTCGGCATCAATATGAACATGTCGCCCGTGCTGGATGTGAACAGCAACCCGGCGAATCCCGTGATCGGGGATCGCGCCTTCGGCTCCGAGCCTGGGGTGGTCTGCGAATTGGCCCTGCCGACGGTGGGAGGCCTGCAAGACAACGGCGTGGTGGCCTGCGGCAAACATTTTCCAGGCCATGGCGACACAACAGTGGATTCGCACAAGGAATTGCCGCGCGTGGCGTCGCCGCGCGAACGGTTGGAACGGATCGAATTGCCCCCGTTCCGGCACGCCGTTGCGCGCGGCGTCGCCACGATGATGACGGCCCATGTGCTGTACAGCGCGTTGGATGATCAACGTCCGGCGACGCTGTCTCCAGCGATCATCGGAACCTTGCTCCGGAAGGAGTTGCAGTACGACGGCGTTGTCCTGACCGACGATCTTGAGATGCACGCGATCATTGATCATTACGGCATCGAAGAGGCTACAGTGCAGTCGATTCTGGCCGGCTGCGATATGCCGTTGATCTGTAAAGATCGCAACCGTGAAGCGGCAGCTATCAGCGCATTGGATAAAGCCGTTGCGGACGGCACAATTTCATCTCAGCGGCTGGAGATATCCCTCGCGCGCATCGCCCGCTTGAAGCAACGGTTCCTCGTTCCCTACAAACCCGTTGCGTTGTCCGATGCAAAGCTGGTCGTGGGCTGCCGAACCCACCGAGCCTTGCTGCGCTCGATCGACCAAGCCCGGGAGCGATTTGCCAAACCAGCGTGATTCATGACAGTTCGTTGCGAATTCGCCAGGAAGTCTGTTCTTCGTGAAGCGTATCTCGTGAGGCGCAGGACGGAAAGAAAGCGTGCCTCGTCTTTGTTTGCGAGATACCCTTCACGAGATACGAGCAACCAGATATTCCGAAGCCAAGTGTCGCTCTGAGCCAGTCTGTTTGAGTCAGTCTTGCCCTCTTCTTCCTTCTTGTGGCATCATGCCTGTTCCTGGAGGCGTATGGCTTCATTACTCGAATATGTCGGTTCTGTGCATATTTACCTCGGCCCCTATCGAGGGAATCCCATCGCCCTGTATCTCAAGCGGACGGAGACCGGGTGCCAGATCGGACCGAAGGTCTATCCCTGGAACGATGTCATGGGTGTCGGCGACACGCCGAACAAGGCCGCCGCTGATTTTGAAGAAAAATGGAAAACCAGAGGCCTGACGGCGAATATGTACTCAGGTCCGGCCTGGGAAGGGGGCGTCAAGCCGGAAAAACCGGCTCCTCCAAAACCGGCCGCTCCCCCGAAACCGGCTGCTTCTGCCACGGCCAGTCCCGCGCCTGCGAGTCCACCGGCCCCTCAGGCTGCGCCTGAACGAGGGTCTACCCTCTCAGTGACGGATGGTCAGCCAGCCGCTGTTCCAACTCAGACCAATCAACTCGCCGCCCTATCCAACGCGGCTCCTGAACAGGCAACGACTGATTCCGCCGCAAACGGCCAACAGACCACTCCGCCTGTTTCCACGCCAGGGCCGACAGAGAAGTCAAACTAGCCCGCATTATTCATGACGGTTCGTGACGAAACCGCGGGGACGCCATGCGAAACGGGCGCGTGGAGCCCCGAGAAACCGAGGCATACTTGAAACAGTATGTCGAGGCTGCGAGGGGCGAGCCCGTCCGCCGGCATGCCGCCAGGCACAGGCCGGTTTGTCCCAGCGGCGTATCGGCGGTTGTAGTAGAAGCGCGCATGAATAATGTGCGGGCGAGACCACCATCGAGCAGAGAAGGCCGATCAATCATTCGCGGCTCTGTTCCGCGGCAACGGGGAACGATCCGTCATAGAGGGATCACGGCTGGCTATTCTGTGTGGCGAGCCTGCTGTGCTTCATGCCGTATCCCAAGTAAACCACAATGCCGATAATCGTCCAGACGACGAACCGAATCCAGGTTACTTGCGGGAGTCCGGCCATGAGATAGAGACAAGCCCCCATGCCCAAGAGCGGCACAAGGGGCATCAGGGGAAGACGAAACGGGCGTGGCTGGTTCGGTCTCGTGTATCGGAGCAGCATCACGCCTAAACACACCAGCACGAACGCAAAGAAAGTGCCGATGTTCGTCATGTCGGCCGCATCCCCAAGCTGAATCACCGAAGCCAGAATAGCGACGGCAATCCCTGTGAGAATCGTCGCTCGATGGGGTGTGCCGAACTTCGGATGCACGACCGCGAGAGACGGGCTCAGGAGTTGGTCGCGGGACATGGCAAAGAACACGCGGATTTGCCCGAGCATCATCACCACCAGGACACTGGTGATCCCGGCTACCGCGCCGATCGCCACAACCGCCGCCCCCCATTTGTACCCGACCTGGCTCAGCGCTTCGGCCACCGGAGCGTGAATATCAATCTGGCTTGCCGGCACGAGTCCGGTGAGGACCGCTGCAACGGATACATACAGCACGGTGCACACCGCCAGAGAGCCAATGATGCCCAACGGCACATCCCGTTGAGGATTGCGGGCCTCTTCCGCGGCAGTCGAGACAGCATCGAATCCGATGTAGGCGAAGAAAATCACCGCCGCCGCAGACCTCACACCCTCAAATCCCTGCGGCATGAAGGGGGTCCAGTTCTCCGGGTTCACGGCGGGGGTCCCGACGGCGAGAAAGAACAGAATCACCACCAGCTTCAACGCAACGATATAGCCGGTGGCACGGGCGCTTTCTTTGATCCCGATGACCAGAATGCTTGTGATCAGCAGAACGATGATCGCAGCCGGGAAATTGGCGATGCTCCCTTCCGGTCCTCCGGCCCAATGCGGGGGATTGGTCGCCCAATAGGGCAGTTCCAACCCTGCAAGCTTCAGTAAATTATTGAAGTACCCGGACCAGCCGATGGCCACGGCGACGCACGCGACTCCATATTCCAGAATCAAATTCCATCCGGTCAGCCAGGCAAGAAATTCGCCCAGGGTGGCATAGGAATAGGTGTAGGCGGAGCCGGCCACCGGTATCATAGCTGCAAATTCTGCATAGCACAGGGCCGCCAACGCACAGGTGAGCCCGGAAAGGATGAACGACAGCACGATACCTGGTCCAGCCCCAGGCCGATGTCCATCGCCCACAATGGCGGTGCCGACCAAGACAAAGATGCCTGTCCCAATAATCGCGCCGATGCCGAGAGCTGCGAGATTCCAGGCTGTTAACGTTTTCTTGAGGCGATGCTCGGGGCGTTCCGCATCGGCCAGGCACTGTTCGATCGATTTCGTTCGAAAGAGGCGGCTGATCACGAAGTTCCCTGTATCAGGCGTGGTGAGATCGGCTGCGATGGGATCAATGGTCCGAAGCTCAATTTGGAAGCAAGTATAGCAGGCAAGGTCGAATGCGGGCGGCATCCACGTCGCGCAGGTGATCGTGTGGGCATCATGCGCGGGTCCGTCGTGCAGCCCGCAGCAGGGCATCGAACAGCCGCCGATGGGCCGCGTGGCGCTCGAAGAGAAATTCTGGGTGCCATTGAACAGCCAACAGAAACCGGTGTTTGGGTGATTCAATCGCTTCGATAATTCCGTCGGAAGCGATGGCGCTCGCAACAAGCGACGGCGCGACCAGTTTGACGGACTGATGATGGGAGCTGTTCACCATCAGTATCACGCGATCGACGACTTTCTGGAGCAAGCTATTGGGTGTCACCGTGACCGGATGAGACACATGAATCGCTTTTTTCTGTTGCCTATGGTCCAGCGCAGTCGGAACTTGCGAGGAAATATCCTGGAATAGGCTTCCGCCGCACGCAACGTTGACTGTCTGCATGCCTCCGCAAATCCCCAACAGGGGAAGATCACGGGTTCTGGCCTGGCTGACCAGATCAAGTTCAAAATCAGTCCGCCGCTCACTTACGAGTGGAAATTTGTACCGTTGACGTTCGCCGTAGAGACGTGGAGGAAGGTCTGGACCGCTGCCGGTGAGGAGAAGCCCGTCGACTCCGTCGAGGAGCCTCCGCCTGGCAGCCGGCGCAGCCACAAGGGGGAGGATGAGAGGAATGCCGCCAAGCTCTTCGATGGCCCGGATGTAGCGGGCCCTGAGAAAGTAGGTGGGCTCCTGTCCGCCCATATCTAGCCTGTCACCGGCATTGAAGTCCGGCGTCACGCCGATCACAGGCTTCATGTTACTGGACTGGTTCTGCCGCCTGGTATTCGCTGTCGGCGGCTACTCCCAGGAAACGCACCGGGCGGTCGCCCGTCAAGTGTTCGGGTGTGATGACGTAGGTGCCGTACATGCTGGGGATCCAGATGCTCTTCGCTGTTTGTTCGCTGCCTCCTGAGAAAGCGTAGGCAAGGCCGCCGACGATCGCTCCACCGATCGCAAACGCTCCTTTGAATGGGAAGTACAGGATCGTGCTCACCGCCGATGCGACTTGCATGCCGGCACCAGAGGCCGTTCCTTGCTGCTGATCTGAAGCCGAAACCTGGCTCCAGGCCGGCGTTGTGACGATGGAAAAGAGCAACGCCGCCATGAACCACGTGACGAGAGGGAGTCGACGATAACCTCCGGACCTATTCATTGAGCTGCCTCCTTCCGCTGCTGCGCGAAACCAAGAACGATAGAAAAACTATTGCATGCTACCGGTTGACCTTATAACAAATTTCTCTATGAATGCAAAGTATGCAACCCCCTTGCCGGTTCAACTATCTAACGAAATGAACGTGATGGGTGATCGGGAGCGATGTCCAGCTCCGTCAAAACGTAGGTGACAACGTACTCTGCGCGGGCAACCATGGATTGATCCAGCTCGGGCATGAAGTCAGCGGCCGGAATTCGCTGATTTACCTGGGTCAGGCCGGCTCGCAAGCAGAGATCAAGTTTACACCAGGTCACGGCCTGAGCAAACAGATCCCCCGCGCGTTCGTGATAGGCCGGGCCTTCATTCGGCGCAAGCGCCGTCAGAACTTCGGCCAGACGATCCGCAAGTCGAACCTCGTGACGAAGGCGCGCCAGCTGCTCATGCCCGATTTCCACGGTGACTTGGATGCCTGCTTTCCAGCTCCGCTTCTTGACGTTGAACACACAGGCCTGCACACCCGATTCCTGCGCCACCGGCTCCGGTCCGAAGAACAACGTGACCCGATAGCATGCAAGTTCCGGCGATGACGCGTGAGTCATAAGACTCGCATTGTACCATGATGCGCACTGAGGACCAGGGTTCGATTGACGCCCTTCACCCCCGACGATAAGATGCGGATCCTATGAGTACGACCATGCATGGCGAGCGGGTGGCATCTATCCAACGTGCGCTCCGTGAGACGGAAGGGCTCGATGGATGGCTCTTCTACGATTTTCGTGGAAGCGACCCCTTGGCCTATCGAGTGCTGCTCCTCGATCCAGCACGGCATGTCACGCGGCGTTGGTACTACTGGATTCCCGCGACGGGGGAGCCGGTCAAGCTACTCCATCGGATCGAACCGCATGTATTGGACGAGCTGCCTGGCCATGACCAACAGTATGTGTCGTGGGAACAGCAGCGCGCGTTACTCTCATCGCTGCTGCGAGGCCGGCATCGTATCGCCATGCAGTATTCGCCCCTCAATGCCGTTCCCTATCTAGCGAGAGTGGATGCCGGCACCATCGATTTGATTCGGAGCTTCGGGATCGAGGTGGTCACATCCGCCGATCTGGTGCAGCGTTTTGAAGCGGTTTGGACGGACCGACAGCTGGAATCGCATCGGTATGCCACAGAGATGCTCCGAAAAATCGTCGATGACGCGTTCGCGCATGTCGCCGCGTCGATTACGAAGGAACGCGCGCTGACTGAATACGATCTGCAACAGTTTATTCTTGCGCGCATTCATGATGCCGGCATGACGACGTCCAGCCCTCCTATCGCAGCGGTCGATGCCCATAGCGCCGATCCCCACTATGGGCCGGTCGAGTCCGATTCTGCTCCGATCACTCGTGAGAACTTGTTGTTGATCGATCTGTGGGCCAAGCGGATCGAGCCCGGATCAGTCTATGGCGACATTACCTGGACCGGCTACACGGAGAAACGGGTGCCCGCAAAGCAGCGCATGATCTTCGACTGTGTCCGGCAAGGGCGCGATGCGGCGCTGTTGTTTGTTCGTGAACAAGTCACCTCCGGCCGCTTTCCCTTTGGATGGGAAGTCGATGATGTGTGCCGGAGCGTCATTCGAACAGCGGGCTATGGCGACTTCTTCGTCCATAGGACCGGCCATTCCATCGGTGAAGAAGTCCACGGCAACGGCGCCAATATCGATAATTTGGAAACACAGGACGGGCGGCGTCTCATGCCTCGAACCTGTTTTTCCATCGAACCAGGCATTTATCTTCCGGGGGAATTCGGCATCCGGAGCGAACTCGACGTGTATGTGTCGGAGCGGGACGCGCTGGTATATGGCGAACCGCTCCAAACCGACATCGTTCCCATTCTCTGACTTCCGCTGTCTCTGTATTCTCCCCATACCTCGCTCTGCCCTCCTTTTCTTGACACTCGGCGGAGGGGGCGGCTAGATTCAATCCGTCTACTGAATCGGCAAGGTTTCTTGTGCAGCCTTGAGGTGAGCGAGGTCGACATGTTCGGGACAATGGGGATTTCTGAGCTCATTATCATTCTGGTTATTATCCTCATCATTTTCGGAGCAGGCCGCTTACCGCAGATCGGCGAAGGCGTCGGCAAGGCCCTCAAGGGCTTCAAGAAGGAAGTCCACGAGGTCCCGCCGCCGGCCGAAACTCAGCCCCAACAGGACACCGCGGCTCCGCAGCCGGAACACTCTCAGCCGAGTGCTTCCACGCCGATTCAGCGTCCCGTGACAAGCACAGCGGCCACGGCGGTCAAACCCGGCGTTCCCTACACTCCTGGCCCTGAAATGACGCCTGGGACAACGGCTTCGTTACTCTACAAGGCGGAGCCACAGTCCTCTTACGCACGGAGTATCACCCCACAGCAAGCGCCACAGGCTGTTGCTGCGCCGGCCCAGCATGTAGTATCGATGGAAGAACGTGCTGCTACACCCGCTCCAGCGGCCCGTGCACAATATCCCCCCTTGCCGCCGGGGGCCCAAACAAAACCTGCTGCCAAGCGTCCCTCGGCAATCGTGAACAAGGATGCGGTGGCCCGTGTCCAAGCCCAACAAGCCGCCCGGAAGGCCAAGGAAGGACAAGCTCCGTCTGGAGTTGCTCCCGACGAGATGCAACGCCTCGGTGAAGGTATGGGTGACGCATTGCGCACGTTCCGCCAAGCGGTGGCCGATATCCGCAACAGCGTCGATCCTGAGATGCGTACGATCCAGGCTGAAATGGACGCCGCGCACAAAGAACTCCAACAGTCTCTTGACGCCGCAACGGAACCGCCGGCGGTTCAAGAAGATCCCCCGAAACCCGCATGACTGCCCTTTCTCATTCGAAATTCCGCGCGATTCCAACACGAGAGTGTAGGAAGCCGTAGCGAGAGGTATCAGACAGGCTGTCCGCAGAAAAGGTAGAGGCAGCACGATTCCAGGGCAAACGTTCGGGCGGAGCTGCTTATCAATGACCGCAGTGTTGGAATCGGTTGCGCGGGAAGACCCCCGCCGTGGGCAAGCGGTGAGCAAGCAAACCGCAATACGATCAGGACTGATCGCGACTCCGGCTCCGATTCAACGCCTCGACTAGCCCCACGAGCAGATCTTGCGCCTTGCTATCGATGTCCACAAACTGCACTCCCATTCCTGGAAACAGGAGATACCGTTCCGGTTTGTGGCGAACCCAGGCCACCTTCGCTTTGGTTCTCAGTTTTTCCAAGGGACGATCAGGCAGCGCGAATTCGAGAGACAGTTCCGTTCCCAACGCCAGCGGGGAACTGCTTTCGATAAACAGCCCGCCGCCGCCGATTCCACTAGTGAGGCTCTCAAATTTTTTCCCATCAGGCGTCGCACACTGCACTTTGACGGCGAGTGGAGCGCGCGGATAGGCACGGCAATGGGCAAATGCAGCATCGTCACCGGCAAGGACTCGCTCTATGATCTCTCCCCAAGAAATATCGCCCAGCACCAGACCCGATGTATCCTGCACGGTAATCGTTTCAAGATCCGAATCGACGATCAGGGCTTTGCCTTGATGACCTGCGGTGGAGGTGACTGGACATTTCATGTTCGTGATGTGATCTCTTGTATGTACAACGCAGGCATAGGAGGCTAGGCTGTCTGAACCTTCCCCTGCGCCGATTTCACCAACTCGAGAATCCGGTCGCGAATCTCCTGCGGGACTTCTGTGAACTGCACTCCCATCCCTGGACTAAACGTATACTGATCGGCTTTCGGACAAACCCAGGCCACAACCCCCTTGGTGGGAAGCCATTCTTCCGGCTTTTCCGGAAGCGAAAACTCCATGGCCAGTTTAGTTCCCACAGGCAGCGGCTTGAGGCTTTCGATAAACATGCCGCCGCCGCCGATACCACCCGCCCGACTCTCGAATCGCTGTCCTTCCGGGGTGTTATAGCGGACCCGAAACGCCAGCGAGATCCGCGGTTCGGAGCGGACTTCTTTTTGAACCGGCAACTTGCGATACGCCATGATCTGATCGATGACGAAGTCCCACGACAGACTGCCGATCGGCTCTCCATTGATCCCCAGTAGCGTGACCAGTTCGCGCGCCGCATCAAGCTCAAGCGCCTTGCCTCGATGACGGAGGCTGGATGCAATAGGGTATTTCACAAGCCGTCCCTTTCCACTTCTTGCCCTTTGACAGATTCGTACGTGGCAAGTATAGCGCAGTGTGTCGGATTGTCGAGAAAAAGCTGAGAGCTGTACGTCAGAGGAAATGTGGACTTGGTGATAGGATGGACCGGATGGACACAGCACGGATCAGGAACGCGGAGATCGCGCGGGCTGCTTCTTGAGACAGC
>JAOUEB010000428.1 GCA_029858925.1 Nitrospira sp. | reverse complement strand
GTCGAATGGATGATTCCGTGCATCGGCGCGCGCGCGGCGTAGAGAAACAGCGTCGCCAGTAGGCCCAGCGCGAACACGGAGAGGGCCGCGTTATCGGGCCAAAATAGCCATGAATTCCAGTTCACCATTACCGGGTCCTCCCTTTGCTGACGCTGTGGCGCGTTCAGGCAGTCATGATGCGTGTCGGTAGATTGGGATCAGACTGACGTGTGTCGCGCTGGAATGAAACCGCGTTCCTGCATGATCAGCGGTTGCTTCCAATCGTTCAACTCCTAAGGAACTGTAGCCTCGATTCGCTGAAACGCAAGGCGCGTCTCTGGCAGCCAAGGGTCGAGATGGTGAGGCCTTGCGAATCAGTCGCCGTCCGTCGTGACTGAACGCAAGAAGCAGGCTGGATGGTTAACTGTTCGATCCTATGGAAAACAACGATTTAGGATGTCAGGCTGGGAACGAAATTGTCCACACTGCATGGAAATTAGTGCGCATGTGCATGTGAATGGGGTGTGTCTTCAGGCTGCTGTCCCAACACCATCGCCAGTTTGGCTGAAAAAAGAAGGATGCTGCTGAGCAACAAAGAGAAACAGATCCATGCTGCGGTGTGGACAGAGACGGAGTTGAGCGGCACATTCCATGTGAGGGAAGCCAATACCCCCAGTCCCATGGTGCCCAGGCTGAGCCCGCCGATTTGGGCGGCGCGCCAGCGGTCCATGATCGTCGTCAGCCGATCAAGATAGGGACCGCGCTTCTTGTTGCTTGGCACTCGGCTCACGGCGAGCGTGATAGGAATGACGTGTGACAGGGCGCCCATCATCGTGTGCAGCATGAATCCTATCAGGGCCATATGGGTGTAGGCGACGAGATGCAAGGCGCCGAAGGGCATGACCGTCTGTCCTGACAGACTGTTCAGCGCTACCAGAATACCCAGTATGATCATGAACAGGAGGAAGAAGGCGCCGATCAGGAGATGGTCCGAGGCGGCAGTGCCGCTATGGGCTGAGGCCATCCAAGTTCGGAAAAGATTGCTCAGATAGAGTGTTCCTCCGGCAAGGAGCAATCCGCCGGCTGCAATTTCAATCGGGACCGATGAGTTCATAAATCCGCCGATCAAGGACGCCACACCCAGCAGCATGAGGATCAACGCAGGCCGGGTGAGCGTGGGGCTGGAGAGCGACGTATTCAACACCGCCGGCAGCATTGTGAAGACCCCGCCGACGATGACCAATGTGATGAAGCCCAGCAGGCCGAGATGAATATGGGCGAGCCGGAGATAGCCGTACGATTGCGGCATGAAGCCGGCGGCCAGCGTCTCGCCAAAGGCCAGCCCTCCGAACAGGGCGAGCACAGCCGCGGCGTAATACCAGCGGTTCCAATTCGATGGAACACTCCGGCTCGATCGAGTCCAGGCAACGCGGGCCATCCAGACACAGGCGCCGATGACAAGAAACCCGGCGGCGGCCACTATCTGATAGTGATGGAGCCAGAATCCAGCCAGCATGGCGATCGTGCCGGCATTGATCGCCAGAAACGCCGTGAGATGAGAGTCTCGTGGCGCCAAATCGGTCCCGTGCGGTGGTGGCATCATGGCGAGGAGCCAACCGAGGATCATTTGTGTCATGCCGCCGACCAGCGCGGCATGCGCATGGACCAGCCGAACCCATGGCGGCAGCGGGGTGCTGCGGACCAGCCCGATCAGGATGGCCAGGCCCAGGATCGAGGCGAGCACGAGCCAGCCGAACCCTGTGAGGAGAAACACGATGGGAGGACAATGCCGGCGCAGCATCCGTGGTCTCTTATCGCTCGAGAAAATAAAAGTGATCCGTCGGGCCATGTCCGTGGCCGATCGCCAGACCGTGTCGAATCGCTTCGGTGAGGTAGGCCTTGGCGGCGGGTACTGCGTCGCCGACCGATTTGCCGCGCGCGAGATGCGCGGCGATGGCGGATGCGAAGGTACAGCCGGTGCCGTGGGTGTGCGGAGTCTCGATGAACTCCCCCTTGAAGACGCTGAAGAACCGGCCGTCGTACAACAGATCGGTGGCGCGCTCGGCTAAGAGATGCCCCCCTTTGATCAAGACGTACTTGCATCCAAAGCCATGGATTACTTTTGCCGCCCGCCGCGCATCGGCCAGCGACTTGATTTCGATGCCGGAGAGTTGCTGCGCTTCATGCACATTCGGCGTGACGATCAAGGCGAGTGGGAAAAGTTTCGTCTTCAGGGCGTCGATGGCGTCCGGTTTCAAGAGGGGATGGCCGCTTTTGGCGATCATGACCGGGTCAACGACGAGGTTGGTGATGTCTTGGGGCTTCAACA
>JAOUEB010000028.1 GCA_029858925.1 Nitrospira sp. | reverse complement strand
ACGCGTAGCGACGGGCTTCCGGCATTCCTCACCAGCGAGGCGACCCATACCTCCAGGCCGGTGCCGATCTCGAGCAGCAATTGGGCTTTTCGCACCGCGACCAAATCAGTCGGCTTCGGTGAGTAGGTATGTTCGTTCTCATAGCCGCTGAGCAAGGACTTGACCTGCACATGCGAACCCCCGATTTGCTCCGCGAGATCCTTGAGGACAGGAATAGTCGCGACGATATTGATTGGGTTTTGAGCGGAGGCCGCTGAAGGCAAGCAGCCCAGGCCGAATAGGACGAACAGGATCGAAAGGGCGATCGAAACCGGAGTTGTTCTTGCTCGGCCTACTGGAAGCATGGGCGGGGAGGACCGTAACACCCAGGTTCTGCCATGTCAACGCAACGGTGGGCAGATATTCCTACAGGGGATCCCGTCCAATGCCGTCACGCTTGACCGGCGGCGAGAGTTCCATTAGCGTAGCACATCGAAAGCCGATGCCCGATTGAAAGGTTGTGAAAGGAAGGCTCCATCATGAAAGTTGTCGGGTTGATGTCAGGCACGTCCGGCGACGGCGTCGATGCCGCGCTGGTCGAGATCGGTCCCCGGAAGGCCGGCCTTCGCATCGAGATGATCGCGTTTCATCCGTTGCCGTATCCGCGGTCGCTTCAACAACGCATTTTGTCGGCGTCCATGTCCGGCACCGTATCGGAGCTCTGTCACCTCAATGCCCTCCTGGGCGAATGGTTCGCCAATGCCGCGCTCGGCGCAATTCGCGCCGCGAAACTGCATCCGAAAAACATCGATCTCATCGGTTCTCACGGGCAGACCGTCCATCATCTCCCGTATGGGATCAAGGATGCGGGAGTCGGCTCCATTCGTTCCACGTTCCAGATTGCCGAGCCTGCAGTGATTGCGGAGCGGACGGGGATCACCACGGTCGCCAATTTTCGTCCGCGCGATATGGCCGCCGGCGGGCAGGGGGCGCCGCTGACACCGGGAGTGCATGCGCTGCTTTTTCGCCATCCGCGCCGCGCGCGGCTCATCGTGAACCTCGGCGGGATCAGCAATGTGACGTACCTGCCGCGGGGTTCCGGGTTTGACGGTCTGATCGCGTTCGACACTGGCCCGGCCAACATGGTGCTCGATGGACTGATGGCGCGGATTACGAAGGGGCGCATGTCGATGGATCGCGAGGGGCGCATGGCCGCTCGCGGGAAGGTCGACGGGAGATTATTGGCCAAACTCCTCGCGCATCCTTATCTGTCACAGGCCCCGCCGAAATCCACCGGGCGGGAGGCCTTTGGGGCAAAGATGCTCGATGAGCTGCTGGTGATGCAGCAAGCACAGCAGTTGCCGATTGAAGATCTTTTGGCGACATGCAGCCGGTGGACGGCCGAGGCGGTCGGTTCGGCCAGACGATGGGTCCGCGGTGGGATCGACGAAGTCATTGTCGGCGGAGGCGGGGTCAAGAACCACGCCATCATGCAGCATCTGGCCGATGTTTTTGCGCCCGTCCCGGTGAGCGCGTACGAAGCACATGGGTGGGACAGCAAGGCGCTTGAAGCCGTGGCGTTTGCCGTGCTGGCCTATCAAACTGCGATGGAGCAGTGCGGAAATGTTCCCTCTGTCACCGGCGCGGCCCATCCGGCATTGTTGGGTTGCATTGTGCCAAGCGGGCCGGGCTGGCTTGCCCGACTGCGACCTCCTCGACGGCGGAAGTAAGCGCAGATCATGGAAGCTATGTGGAATATTTTTGCCCCATCCAAGAAGACAGCCGGGCCATCCACCGATTTCTCGCTTCCATCCGGTATCACTCTGGCATCAGCGCCATTGCTCACAGAAGCCGAGAGTGCTCTCTACAATCTCATGCAGATGGCCGTCCAAGATCGCTATTTGATTTTCGCTCATGTGCCTCTCTGGTCCTTTGTGTCGGTCGAAGCGATGGAGAAGGCCCAGTTCAGGCTTTTGAAGCACATGGCGCTCAAGCGAGTCGATTTTGCGCTGGTACATCCTGGCTCACGGCATGTGGAGCAAGTGGTGCAGATTGAAGACACGTCTCAGGGCCCTCATCCGACGGAACGCCAACGGGTGATCGAATCGGTGCTGGATGCGGCGGGGATCAAGATGGTAACGGTGCGGGCGAAGAAATCCTATACGATTCCAGATCTTACTGCCCTCCTGGGTCTTGCAACGGATGAGTAAGACACGCAAGCTGATGTCCGACGGCGGGCAGCAGTCGTGTACTATTCCGATCGTTCCGAGTCCGCGTTGTATGTGTCTTGTGCCGCCGCAAGGGCCCTCCGGGCGATTTCTGATTCAGATGTGTCGGGGTATTGAGTGGCGACGCGACCGAACATGATGCGTGCGTTGTCCTGATCGCCCAGTTTGGCATAGGTCTGGCCGAGCTTCAGCGTGGAAGCGGCCAGCTTTGGGCTGAGCGGGTAGGACAAGACGACGTTATAGAAGGAGTTTAGGGCATCTTTGTAACGCCCCATGCGGTACTGGCACTCTCCCATCCAATATTGGGCATTGGCCGCCAGCGCGGATTTCCCATGGAGTTCGATGAAAAGCCGGAACCCGGCCAAGGCGGCTTCGTAATCCCGTTGTTTGAATTCATCCATGATTCGGTCGTACAAGCGCCGGGAGGTATCGTGCATTTGGCTGGGAGCCGCAATGGATACATCAGTTGAGAAGAGGGCGATAAGAACCAGGAGAATGCCCATACTTTTCCGTACCATACACATGCCTCCGTTCTGAGTAGGCAATGAACCAGAGGATCTTCACGCAATCGCTATGCCACGCATACAGCGCATCACACCAGAAACTCCGATACAAAACAGGAAGTTCCAGAACTCTTACATGTTCAGAAATGAGCCGAGACTCATAACCGGTACCCATGAGACAGATTTGTGCGAGCAGTGCCACTTTTCTGCCGAGGGTGCATTTTTGTCTGGTCAATGTCAGGTCATAGGCTGAGCATGATGAGTGAAGACGCTATTCCACCGAATCCCTTTGGCGGTAAGACGCTGATCGTGGATGCAACGGATCAGCGTAGCTATTCTCTGCCGAGTGAGGCCCTCAAGGATGCGGGCGACCAGGATCAGATCTACATTCGGCCAGGCGTGTATGAGGACAAGATATTCGTTAGCGAGGGGCCGGTACGGTTGGTGGGCGCAGGACGCGATACAGTACAAATCTTCAGCCGCCGAAGCGGTCCGCTGTATTTGCAGCGGGTCTCAGGCGGACACATCTCCGGTATCACATTTCGCTATGTCGGCAGCGATCAACATTCGGCGATCAACGTGCTCGATTCCACTTGCGTCATTACTCAGTGCCGGGCGATGGAAGGGATTTTGTCCGGCGTGGTGTTGTATGGGCCGGAATGCCGGGCGACGTTTTCCGACAATGAAGTCTGCCGCAATCGGGAGTCCGGCATCTTTGTCTTTGCCGGGGCACAACCACGAATCGCCAGGAATCGCTGTGTGGACAATCACCACTTTGGGATCGCGGTTCGCGATTCAGGCAGTTATCCGGAGATCGTGCGTAACATCTGTGAGGCCAACATGCTCAGCGGGATGCTTTTGTTTCACCATGGGGGCGGAATGATCCTGGACAATATTTGCACAGACAATCAACATTGGGGAGTGCTGGTGACACCGGACTCGCATCCCAACCCGTCACCCACGGAGCTTCCCACGATGAATCGACTCGAAGGGAATCCCCGCGGCGCCTATACGATAACGGATCAACCTCTTGCCGACATTGGCCGGTAGGGTGAGGCACGACCCTGCGTTGCCGGCATGCCGGACCTGGTGGGTCGGTATTTACGGTGACTTGGAAGAGGCGGTGGATGAGGGGGAATCGTTCGAAATATGGAACTCAAACGCATTTCCACCTCGCTGTTTGGCGCGGTACATGGCAGCATCCGCATGCCGTAACAGATCGTCAATCTCATGATCGTCGGTCGGATACACGGTAATCCCGATGCTGACTCCGATTGAAGCTTGCTGGTCTTGGATACGAAATGGTTCGCCCAACGACTGGGTAATTCTCCGCGCGACGGCAATGAGATCTTCTTCGTGCGAGAGGCCTTCCAGGATGATTGTAAATTCATCCCCACCCATGCGCGCGACCGTATCGACTTCGCGCACGCATTCCTGAAGCCGATCTGCGACGACCTTCAAGAGCTGATCCCCCGCATCGTGCCCCAAGGTGTCGTTTACAGCCTTAAACCGATCGAGATCGAGCAGCATCAGCCCCATGGGCTGTTGGACTCGTTTGCTTCTCGCCATGGCATGGATGAGCCGGTCGCGGAAGAGCGTGCGATTCACCAGGCCGGTCAATTGGTCGTACTGCGCCAGATAGGTCAGCCGTTCTTCAGCTCGCTTGCGCTCAATGGCGTAACGAATCGAGCGCGCCAGCAGTTCCGGCTGTCCCTGCCCCTTGACGAGATAGTCTTGGGCGCCGGTTTGAACGGCTTCCACCGCAAGCGTTTGATCGCTGAATCCGCTGAGCACGATGATGGGGATGGTCGGACTGGCGGCCTGCATTTGTTTGAGTGTCGACAGTCCATGCCCATCGGGGAGTGAAAGATCCAAGAGGACGGCATCGAAGCGTGTTCGGACAAGATGGCTGAGGGCTTCGTTTAGGCTCACGACATGCGTGACATCAAATTGCTCGACGCTCCATTCAGCCAGGATGTCCTGCGTCAAACGGGCATCCGCGTCACTGTCTTCGACCAACAAAATCTTGAGCATGGTTCCCCAGCTGGGTAATCACACGACTATCCGCACTTCCGATTTTCTCGCTATGTAGCAAGTATAGCTTAAGCCGCTGTTTCAACAAGAGAAATGCTGAATTGGTTCGCGCCGCTCCGAGAACAGCCTGCCCGGAGGTCATACGAAGTTTGGCGTGGAAGAGGGACACGATAGTACGAACTCGTTACATGATGGAGCGGCAGAGTAACATGCTGCCAGGTTTAGCCGCATCATTTATGAGCATTTCTGCTGCACTCGTCCGACTCCGCGAGTCGAGACACAGCCGATCCTCCGCTCTGGGGAGGGGAGTGGTGAGTTTCTGGTTGTACGTTTCGTGTTGTCCGGAACAACGCTTCGAAAACTCGAAACCCGGAACTTGAAACCCGAACCATTCTCCATGCTCCTTGGAATGCGATTTCACCACGAACCGTCATAAACAATGCGGGTTAGCACTATCGATAGAGCGAATGTGTGAACAACAGGTAGGCGCAGTCCTGTCTGGAGCGGTGGAGGAGCATGGGGATAATCACTGGGCCATGAGATTCATGATCCTTTGAGGAGGAGGTCTTTTCCCATTGGATAGGCGCCTATCGGCAGTTGTTCCGGGCCGATCGCGGCTTCGCAGGCATAGCCTGGGTTGAGGGGCCACAGCAACGAACGGCCCGCAAAGTTGCCCCGGACATGCACGTATCGGAAGGTAACGCCAAGGCGCACCCCCTCCTCCTTCACCTTTGCGATGCATCCTTCGAATGTGTAGGCTCGGCGTGAGATAAGAAGGGGTTTTCCCGATACGCTATGAAGCAGAACGAATTTCTCGGCACAACCGGTCATGAGCCCCAGTATCAGGCACAGGCCGATGATCCATCGTATAGCTGGCCGTCTATTCATAGAACCATCTGGTAGCGCGGTTGGTCGTGTCATGAGCCTACGCATACATTATGTTTCAACCATACCATAGAGGCCAGATACCGTTCGACAGTTAATGAAAGTGGAGGTCAACACAGCCGCAAAATGGGGCAATAAGAGCTGAAATCTCGATGCAAGGCATCATCCATCCCCTACGAAAGTTGGGCTGAATGAAACGCCGAACCCATTGGCAATTCGAAGATCATCGGTCGCCGTTCCCTTACAGCGCATGGCATAAAAGCTGCGGATGTCCTTCTCATACAATGGGCCTCTCCTGTGGAGCACCCACAGTTGAGCCAGGCAATCAGTAACGTGGATGTGAGAGGAGCACACCGATGACGAATTTTCTTGGGCCATGCCCGGTGATGGATTCGCAATTTGAACCGACAGATTGTTTACCGCGCAACACATGGTCGAGCCGAAGAGCAGAGGCCTTTGTGGTGCTACTCCTTATCATCTTGACAGCCGCCGATCCGGCGCATGCGGACGGAGACGTGCTTCGGCAGCTCAGTCCCAATGGCACTGCACATATGACGAACGTTCCCCGTGATCGGACGTTGACGCCAGTTACGAACAGGCACCGCTATCATGCGGCTGTGTCTGACCAAGAACTCGAAGAAGCTGTCGCCCGCTATGCCCAGGAATATAGTCTGTCTCCGGCCTTGCTGATGGCGGTCATGAAGGCGGAGTCAAATTTCAATCCCATGGTGATTTCTAAGGCGGGCGCGGTCGGGCTTATGCAGCTTATCCCGGAGACAGCTATTCGGCATGGAGTGCGAAACCTGTATGACACCAGGGATAATATAGCCGGAGGCGCTCGGCATCTTCGATATCTTCTCGACCGTTTTCACGGCAACCTTCGGCTCGCGCTGGCGGCGTACAACGCGGGAGAAAGGCATGTTGACCGCTATCGCCAGATTCCGCCCTTCAAGGAAACCAGGGCGTATGTGAAGAGGGTTATCGGGTTCTACCACGGCTATCGGGTTGATCTGCCGATCGCGATAACCAAGTATAAGTACAAGGACAGTCAGCGCCCTATACGATAATGCCGGAGGTGAAGAAAGAGGGGGAAATGTTTGCAACTTCAGCCAGAGCACCCCGCCCATAAGGACCAGGGAGAACTTCGTGCTACCATGCAGGGGGTCCCAGCGCAGCATAGATGCAGATAATGAGGATAAACAGACTCGAGCGATCCCCAGAGCTCAGGGGGCAATTCGGCGACTCAACTCGATGAACTGTGAAATCGAGATGACTTCGGCCCTTACGGTTGGTGACAGACCGCATGATTCCAGAGTTTCCGCCCATAGCGTCTGGTCGTAGCCTTCGTCTTTAAGCGAGTTGACGAGTGTTTTGCGCCGGTGAGCGAAGGCCGCTTTGACCAGCGCGGTGAATGCCGGTTCTTCCTTAGGGCTCAGCTCCCGTCGCTGCTTGGCCTGCAACAGCACGACGGCTGAACCCACATTCGGACGAGGGCGAAAACAATTGGCCGAGACCTTGAAGACCTTCGTAATGTCTGCCGCGTACTGCGCCATGACCGATAACAGGCCGTAGTCCGGCGTGCCGGGCTTCGCCACCAGCCGGTCTGCCACCTCGTTTTGCAACATGAGCACCATCCGTGGAAAGCGGTCACGGTGTTTCAGCAGCCGAAAGAGCAATGGAGTCGAGATGTAATAGGGGAGGTTAGCCACGACGACGGTGCCGGACGGAAGCGTCTCGAGCGGGAAGGTCATCGCATCATCAAGGATAAGTGTGAGGTGCGGGAACTTTGTCTGGCGTTCGGATAGATAGGCGTGGAGACGTGGATCCACTTCAATAGCGGTCACGCGTCCGGCTGTTTGACAGAGTGCTTCTGTAAGAATGCCGCGGCCCGGTCCGATCTCCAACACGGAATCGTTCGAGCACAGCGCGGCAGATGCGACGATCTTGCGCACAATGTTCGGGTCGATGAGGAAATTCTGCCCCAGGCGTTTGATCGCGGCTGGTGGGTCGGATTGGCTCACGGACTATGTTCCGGATGGAGGGCGAGCAGCCTGCGAAAGTCGTTTGACCAGCGTGGCCAATGGCGTTCGGTAGCAGTCGATTAAATCGGTAAACTCTTCGACCATATCGTTGGTGAAGCAGGGTCCTGGCTGAATGCCGGCAAACTTCTGTCCTTCTTGGGAACCCACCGCCTCCGTGAGGAGCGCGACAGTCGCCGTTTTCCATTTTGCCACGCGCTCGGTTCCCGCAACGGTGTTGAGGTCGCTAAGGGTTTGCTTGGCAAGCGCATCCAATTCCTGCAATTGCCGCTGCAGCTGTTCAAGCGCGGCGGCCGATGAAGTGCTCATCGCCGAATCCTTGTGATCACGGCGGCCAATTTGATCGCTTCGAGCAAGCTGCCGGGATCGGCCAGGCCTTTACCCACAATATCGAACGCAGTTCCATGATCGACGGAAGTGCGAGTAATCGGCAGTCCAACTGTAAGGTTTACGCAGGTCCCAAAGGCGGTGAGCTTCAGAGGGATCAAGCCTTGATCGTGATACATGGCAACCACGCCGTCATAGGCTCCCTTGGCCGCCTTGCCGAACAACGTGTCGGCCGGCATCGGATCGCTGGCGAGGATGCCTTGTGCCTGTGCCGCCCGCGCCGCCGGTAGAATTACGCGCGCTTCTTCGTTGCCGAAGAGGCCATGCTCGCCTGCGTGCGGGTTCAGCGCCGCGACGCCGATCCTGGGCTTCTTGATTCCAAAGAGTTGAGTCAGCGCCAGCTGCGCCAGCCTGATCGCCTTTTCGATTTTGGCCCGAGTGAGAAGCGAGGGGAGGTCTTTGATGGCGACGTGAGTCGTGACAAACATGATGCGCAGCGGCCCGCCTATGATCATCATGCCGGATTCTTTCGCGTTCGTCAGATCGGCCAACAGCTCCGTATGCCCCGGATAACCGCAGCCGGCCATATTGATGGCTTCCTTGTTGATCGGCGCGGTTACGATCCCGTCGATACAGCCGAGCTGAGCCAGTTCGACCCCTTTCCTGATAAAGGCAATCGAGGCAGCACCGGTTTCTGCCGCCGCCACTCCCTGTGTGAACCGTCCCAGTGGGTGCTCGAGCGGGTCGAGCACTGCGACCGTTCCTTCGCGCCATGGCACCCGTTCATGACCGTCCACGCGCAGGGCCTTGAGCTTCAGTTTGAGCGCCTTGATCGTCCGCTCCATCACGGGAAATGATCCAATGACGATCGGATGGCAGATATTCCGCAGGCCGCGGCCGACGACCGCCTTGGCAATCACTTCCGGTCCAATCCCGGCCGGATCTCCCATCGTGATTCCGAGGAGGGGAAGCCGCGCTGATGCCTGCTTGGCTGTTGTCGGTTTCATCATGCGCGCAAGCTCACGACCAGAACGCCAAATACAGTGTATAGCCTATATAAAGCAGCGCCCCGCTGCTCAGCAACCATGCCCGCCAATAACCGCCGATAAAGAGTTGCAGTAGATAGAAAATCACCGCCTGCACGGCCAAGACCATCGTCACCGACGCAGACGAGGCGATCGCCCACTCGGTTCCCAGCAATCCCACGGAGACTGGGATGGTTCCTTGAAAGACCATTGCGCCCGTCACGTTGGCGACGGCGAGACGGTCTTTTTTGCGATAGAGCCAAAGGAAACTATTGGACATCTCCGGCAGTTCGGTCGCCAGTGGCGCGATAAGCAACGCGAGGATCAGCGGAGAAACCGCAAACATGCCGGCCATCGATTCAGCGGCGCCGACGAACAGATGCGCGCCCAAAATCAGTCCGGCCAGACCGGTAAGCGATTGCAACCCGATCATGAAATGCGAAGGCGTGGCGATAGATTTGGCGAAGATGAGCGGTTCCAAC
>JAOUEB010000427.1 GCA_029858925.1 Nitrospira sp. | reverse complement strand
AGGTTGTCTTGCAGCCGATCGATCCGGGTGAGGGTGAGCGTGTCGTATGTCACGCCCGAGAGGAAGAACAGCACGGGCATAAACGGCTTCGCAAGCAGGGTCCGAGCTGTCCCAATCGAGCTCATAACCCCACTGTGCGGAATCGGCAGACATTCATCAACGAAAAACGCGGTTCTGGATGAAACCGCAGGCGCAGCTGAGCCACGGCATTATGGCGCTCATCTGTGACCGTCACGTCACCCGTGGTCACACGAAGGCGGGCAATGGGGCATACACGACCGGATAGCCGATCAATCGTTCCAACCAAGCCGCCATGGCCTCTTCGTCGAGAGGAGCCCGGTTCAAGCGGGCTTCGATCTGGAACCCTCCCTCCCCTCCGACGATACCGATGATGGCCGAGGCCTCTTCGCCTTCCGGCAGCAGATTGCAGGTTTGAAACTCACAGAGTGTGGCATAGAGCCGGCCGTCCGGTTGAATGGCGCCCAGGACTTCCGGCAATTCATCGAGTGGGCAATGCACCGAACAGCGATAGGCAAAACGGGCGACAGGTTCGATACTCTGGAACTCCGCGAGCGCTTCCTCGGAAAACCCGGTCAGATAGGCGCGAATCCCGGCCGGTTCCGGCGCATAGGTCGCAGCGAGTTTGCTGGCCGGGACCAAAAATTCATACGCGTCCGACGTGTTGTATTCGAACTGGCAAGGGCCGAACGAGTCCGGCCACGAGCAGAACAATGGGATGGCGGTATCATGCGGCCTGATCACCACAGCGTCCTTTTCGATCGCGGTCTCGATCGGCAATTCCAGCACCGCAATCGCCTCGAGAAATGCGGCGCGCCGTTCATCCAACCATTGAGCCCGTTGCCCGTCCCCTCGTGTCTCGCCCGGCGTGATGACCGCGCCGGTCTGGAGGCGGACACGGATGAAGGAATGCGCATGCCGAAATCCGATCCACAGCATGCCCGTCCGCTCATGCAATGCGGGATGTTCCCGAATTCGCCAGGGATGGCTCACCGAGCAGTACGTGCCGATGTCCTGATGACGCCGATAGATCGTGTGATACGCGCCGGATAGCAGGAAGAAATCGCCGCGCCACTTCTCCCGCACATGGACCAATGTGACGTCTTCCGTCGCCCAAGGGTCGAGCTGATCGAAGTCGTCGGGGGACTTCACCGTCCATTCTTCGACATAACAAATGACGTCGTTGGCCGGCGCCGCCGGCTTCAAGCCAAGCGCCAATAATCGGTCCCCCACCGATAGAGCCTGGCTGAACGTCAGCGAGCCCATTGTTTCCCACCGCCGCTCGCGCACTATGCACATCCCTTCGAAGCAGGCCGCGGTGAGGGGATGCAGCAAAGACAGTCCGCTCGGCTGCCCCCCAGTCTCGTCTCAGCCGACCCCTCGGCCTCGACCACCCGCTGAATTACCGGACGGGCCGTAACGCCTTCCGCTCAATCATCGTGTCGGCGATCAACCGATCGATCCCGTCCTCCAAAGTCGCCGCCAGCAACTCCTGCACATCCTGTTCGCCGAACCAGAACACCGTCCGGGTCCGAACGCCCTCGATACTGCGCGTGGTCGTGCTCTGGTCGTCCGCATTCTTGGACTGAATCGTGAATCGGCTCTTGGCGTCGATCACGGTAGAAAACGGGCGACTCTTCACACCGACAGAAAAGTCTTGCACCTGTCCGCCGATCACAATGTCGGCGCCGGTTGCCGATTCCGCCTGCCCTAGACGAACATTCCAGGCCCGGTTTCCCCAGCCACGCGTTTTCAGGCGATTGACCAGTGCCTGGCTGATCATATCGGCGGGCCGGCCGCCCACGACATCGAAATGAGTGACGCCGCCCCACAGGTGGGTGCGGGTCCCGATGCGGGCTTTATCCGCGCGCCGATCTTCAAACGGCTCGATCACAATCGTCACTGGCTCCATGTCGGCAGACAGCGCCGCAGGCTGCTTTGTCTGAAAATCGAGATACCGGAGTTCGCTCTTTCCCGCGCAACCAGCCGCGGCCGACACGATCAACGCCACGCCGAGCGCCAAAGACGTTTGCATGAACAATCGTTTCACAGAGTCCTCCTTGCATAAGACAGTTGCGGAATGATGGTGGCTCAGTCTACCCAAGTCACAGGTCGTAGACAATCGGGTCGGGAAGAAAACTAGGACGTGACGATGGGGAGCATGTCCCGAAGCGTCTCGCAGCTTAGCTCAGGCAGCTGCCCGGCCTGAATACGAGGGTCAGTCAATGGCACGCATCGAACGATTTTCATGAACGACCGCTCTGCCAACACGGCGGCGAGCCGGGCTTTGCG
>JAOUEB010000426.1 GCA_029858925.1 Nitrospira sp. | reverse complement strand
GCTCTATGTCATTCTCAAGCTGGCGGGGTATCGCCGGATCAGAAATTACCCGGGGTCCTGGTGGGAGTGGAGTCGAGACTTTGCCTGCCCGGTCGAGAAAGATGTTCACATGCTTCAAAAGATTCTCGGTTTCGACCAGGCGGCCAGCCCTTCCGGTCGGCCTTCTTGACAGGCCTTGGAACGCTGTGTAAGGTGCATGCACTGCTGATCCGTTCCGCATCAGAGTTGCGATCTAACCAGGGAGGAGGCTCACGATGACGATCACGATAGGTCGAAACGCGTTGATGTTTGCCGCAGTAGCGGTGTTTGTCGGCATGCCGATGCTGAACGGCATGGCGTTAGCCGGCAATAAACATGTCGATGAGGCGGTTGAACATGCCAGGGGCGCTGCGTCGCACGGCAAAGAAGGACACGCGGATGTTTGTGTCCAACATGCAGAAGAAGCGCTCAAGCATGCGCAGGGCGCGGGAGTGAAAGGCCCGCATATGGACGAAGGCGTCAAGCATCTGCAGGAAGCCGTGAAGCACGGCAAAGCCGGCCATGCCGATGCCTGCACCGAGCATGCTGAAGGCGCCGCGACACATTTATCCGAAGCGAAGTAAGAAAAAACGTACGAGCTGATATCGGCGTGCGCTGATTTCTTAAACGGACAGGGAGTGATATCCCTGTCCGTTTTTTCATGAGGGGGAGCGCGTCCTTGCGAGTGGGGTTTTATCAATACGATCCGTTGTTCGGCGAAGTCGCGAAGAATCTCGATGCCGTGACGGCCGTGTTGGAGCGGGCTGAAGCGGATCTCATTGTCTTGCCCGAACTCTTTGCGTCGGGGTATCAATTCGTGTCGCAGGAAGAGGTGCAGCGGTTGGCTGAGCCGGTGCCTGATGGTCCGACCACGCGCCGCTTGATGGAGATTGCCGATCGGCGGCGGTTGCACATTGTCGCGGGTCTTCCGGAAAAGGCCGGATCGAAGTGCTATAACTCCGCTGTTATCGTAGGGCCGGCGGGATTCATCGGCTGCTATCGCAAGACGCATCTCTTTTATGAAGAAACGCTCTTCTTCCAGCCGGGCGATTCCGGATTTCAGGTGTGGGATATCGGGCAGGCAAAAATCGGCGTGATGATTTGTTTCGATTGGTATTACCCGGAAGCGGCCCGCTCGCTGGCTCTGCAAGGCGCCGACATTATCTGCCACCCGTCCAACCTCGTGCTGCCGAACTGCCCGGATTCCATGCCGGTCCGATGTTTGGAAAATCGAGTGTTCGCCATTACCTGTAACCGCATCGGCAGTGAAACCCGTGGGGGGAAAGACCGGCTGACGTATATCGGCCACAGCGAAGTCGTCACACCCAAGGGCGTGATTCAGTATCGGGCTCCTCGCGATCGGGAAGATCTCGCCATTGTCGATATCGATCCGGCCGAAGCCCGCAACAAGAGCTTGAATCGGTACAACGATCTGTTTCGTGATCGCCGTACGCCACTCTACAAGGTATAGCCGCCGGCGCATGCTGCGCAGCGGTTTGGGGTTCGCGCTTGCGCAAGATCGGCAAGCGCAGTAGGATTTACGCATGGATCTCACACTCGGCAAAGGTGTCTTTCTCATTGCGGCTCCCAGTCTCCGCGATCCGAATTTTAGGCAGACCGTGGTGTTGCTATGCGAGCATGGGCCGGAGGGCGCCTTAGGCGTCGTGGTCAATCGTCCGACGGCCATGTCCATTTCAGAAGCCTTGCCGCAGGTGCCGATCATCGAAGGGTCCGGCCATGTGCTCTATGCCGGCGGCCCTGTCCAGACGAACCAAGTCATGCTGCTCTACCGGGGCAGCGAGTTTCCGGAGAATGCGCATCATGTGTTCGACGGAGTCTGTTTGGGCGGCGACGTGGGCATGGTGGAACGGATTCTCACCGATGCAGGCAGCCAAGAAGCCTTCCGCGCGTATCTGGGATATTCGGGATGGGGGCCGGGCCAATTGGAAAGCGAAATGCAAACCGGTTCCTGGATTTTGCTGCCTGCCGACCCCAAGTTGGTTTTTGAAAAAGATCCGGCGTCGGCCTGGCGTGACCTGGTGCGCACCCTCGGCGAACCCTACCGGCTGTATGCGGAGATGCCGTTCGATCCGTCCTGCAATTAGCCTGCATTTGTCGCGCTGGGTTCTGCCGCAACCGTCCATCGCTGCGGGCTGAGACACTGCCGATCCGCTGCTCTGGGGAACGGAGTTGCGAGTTTCTGGTTTCATGTTTCGCGTTCTCAGAAAAGATGTTGCCCAACCCCGTGACCCGAACCCCGAACCCCGAAACATTCCCTACGTTCTATTGAAGCGATCTGCGTCTA
>JAOUEB010000027.1 GCA_029858925.1 Nitrospira sp. | reverse complement strand
TCCTCCAGGATGGCGTTCCCCCCCCTGGCCGCACAGCTGTGGACTGAGAACCGTGTACTTCACGTCCAAGTCTGACTCGACCTCGAACGGGAGTTTGTTCATGTCGGAATCTTTGAATGAGTCACAGAGCCCTTTGCAGTTGCACAACAATACTTTGACTTCCATGGGTCGCCTCCATTCAATTTTGTTATCCGTTGACCTGCTTCCAATAAGTATCGACCCGCTCTTGAATGTGCTGGATCGCTTCGTCCTGCCTCGCCGGTTCGAACAGGTGCCGAAACCGGCCCTGCAACTTGAGGTACTCTTCCACCGGCTTCCGCTTGGGAATGTAGGTGTGGGTGACGGATCCGTTGATCGCCTCTTTCAGCGGCCAGAGGCCGGTCTCGACCGCCAGTTTGGCCACTTCGGGCGTCTCTCCCGGATCATAGAGCCAGCCGGTGGGACAGGCAGACAGCGCGAGGAACATCTTTGGTCCCGTGAATTTTGCCGCCCTCGCGAATTTTTCTTCCAGATCCAACGGGTACCTCGGCGCAACCGTCGCAATGTAGGGTGGGGTGTGTGCCCGCCAGATTTCGAAAATATCCTTCTTCTCCTGCATCGTGCCGGCCGGATGTTGCAGGCTGCACGGCGACGTGGCCGTCCGCGCGCCGTACGGCGTGGAGGGTGAACGCTGCATCCCCGTATTGCCGTAGGCTTCGTTGTCGTAACAGAAATAATAGAAATCGAGGCCGCGATAGAGGGCGCCGGACGTCGAAGAGAGCGCCATATCGTAGGTGGAGCCGTCTCCTCCCAACACCACGACTTTCAGGTTTTCGTCCTTCGCCAATCGTCCTTTGGCAATCAGCACATCCAGCGCATCGCGCACCCCCTGCGCACCGGCAGGTGCCGACCCCATCGTCGTATAGAGCCATGACCCTTTGAACGGTGTGAAGGGGTAGGCCGCCAGCATCGTAAAGCACCCGGCGGCATTCACATAGACCACGTCGTCGCCCAACACCTTCGCGGCCAGCCTCAAGGCCTCCAGCCCTCCGCAACCGGCGCAGAGCGCCGTTCCCGGAAACACATGCTCTTCGCTGGGAATCTGTTTGATCTTTTTGAATGTCCCACGCTGCCAAGGCATGACAAACCTCTCGGTTCTCAGCTGTTGAGACCACCGGCCAAGGCCTGCAACTGCGTCATCTCCCGGTGCTCCGCTTCAGTGTACAGCAAGATGGGCCCAATCCCTTTTCCTCTTACTCCGGCTTCAGCCGTCTGATCAAAGATCGCCCGAAACTCGCCTTCCGAGAGATTCTTTCCACCCAGACCGCCGATAAACGAGCACAGCGCCCGTGGTCGCAAGGGTTCGCCGTAGAGACTGGCTGCAATCTCCTGGAAGAGGATTCCGCCTTGCCCAGGCGCCAGATTCTGATCGAGCACCGCAACGGCCCGGCGGCTTCTCAGCGCGTCCCGGATGGCGTCCGCCGGCCAGGGGCGGATCATGCGGAGCCGGAGCAGGCCCACTCGCCTGCCCTCCGCCCTGGCGGCATCAACCGCAACCTTGCCCCTGCTCGCAAAAGCGTTGGTCATGACGAGCACATCTTCCGCATCGTCGAGCCGATACCCTTCGACCACATCGTACCGCCGTCCGAACAGTCGTTCGAATGCCGCAGCCGTTTCACTATGCACATCCAAGGCATTCATGGCAGCCAGATGCATTTGATGCCGGAAATAGGAGTATGGTGTCCCGCCGAGCACCGCCACACCGAGCGCATGCGGAGCCGAGGCTTTGAAACCCAGGTGGGCAGGTCGAAACGGCGGCAGGAACTGCGCGACCTGCTCCGGTGCCGGCAAAATCACCGGCTCGCGGGTGAAGGACAGATAGAAGCCGTCGAGATTGACGATGACCGGCAACATAACCCGCGCATCCTCCGCAATCCGATAGGCCATGAGAATGGAATCCAGCACTTCCTGGCAGGTCTCGGCGTGGATTTGAAGAAAACCGGAGTCCCGCGCGGCCAGCACGTCGTTGTGATCCGGCTCGAGTGTAATCGGGGCAGCCAGCGCCCGGGAGACATTGACCAACACCAGCGGCGCGCGCCATCCGGAGATCGAATAGAGCACTTCCATGGCATACAACAGACCCTGACTGGACGTCGCGGTGAACACCCGGGCCCCCGTGGCCGCAGCAGCCCCCGCGGCCGTCATCATGGAATGCTCGGAATCCATGGTCACAAACCGCGCAGCCATCGCGCCGCTCTCGCACCATGTGGCCAACGCCTCCACGATTTCCGTCTGGGGCGTGATGGGAAACGCGGGAATGTAGTCCACCCCGGCCAGCCGCGCGCCCCACGCGGCCGCCAGATTGCCGGTCATCATTTCGCCCGCCATGCCACGCCTCCTTCCTTCTCCCGCTCAGCCACCAGGGCATCGGTCGGACATTCATGGACGCAGATCTGGCATCCCTTACAATGATCATAATCGATCACGGGCTTATCGTCTTTGGTCATCGAGATGACTCCGTCAGGGCAATAGACGAAACAGAGCCAACAGCCGTTGCACTTGTCCGGCACCAGGACCGGCCGGAATGTCCGCCAGCCGCCGGTTTCACGCAGCACCGAATTCGCTGCTGCGCTGATCCTGGCAGTTCCTCTCGTCGGAGGTTCATAAGTCGGCCGTTGTAGCTGCGCCGGAGGGATCGGCTGCGGCGCGACGGCTTCCACGAGCACCGGGCGAACGGCGTCATAGCAGTTGAACGCGACGGCTTGATTGCGTTCAATCACCGACGCGGCGAGGCTGAGATCCGCAAGCTCTCGCACGATCGCCTCGCGGAGAGAGTCCTGTCGGAGACCGACGAGCCGCCCGGCGACGACGCCGAGCAAGGCGCTGATAGCGCCGCCTTTGCCGAACTGCTGCAACGCGATGTCCGTCAGATCCAGCGTCGTCAGCCGACCGGGAAGAGAGCCCTGCGCATGGAATTGTTCAGGGGTCAGCGGTGAGTTGACGAAGACCGCCGTGCGTTCATCGATTCCTTCCAGCACGCGCGCGGCCGGATCGGGGATGAGCGATGCATCGGCCACGACAACCAGGTCGGGATGAACGATCAACCCCCGTTCGCGGATCGGCTCCCTGGCGATACGCGTGTAGGCGGCCACCGGCGCGCCGCGCCGCTCGGCCCCATAAATCGGAGAGTCCTGTGCCACGAACCCTTCCAGGAATGCGGCGGTTCCCAGAATGCGGCTCGCAGTCTTCGCCCCCTGGCCACCTCGTCCATGGAACCGAACGGCAATCACGGCTTGTCCTTAGCTAGATCTTCGTTCCATTCTTTCCTTCATCGCTTCTCGGCCGGCTTTGACCGCCGCCTCCACATCCGCTTTCTTCTCCGCCATGTAGCGCGTACCACGCTCTATAGTCTCGTCGAGTGCGGCTCGCGCCTCTTTGGCCATCTCAACGATCTCTTCCTCGGTCTTGTCGGCATAGCCCTTGATCGTACGGCGAGTCTCTACTCCCGACTTTGGTGCGAGCAATAGGCCTACAATGCCTCCCACGATCGCGCCACCGAGAAAAGCGAGAGCAATGGGTGATGCTGAACATTCGGTGTTCTGACGTTCCATGACGATCCTCCGTTGGGAACAAGTTCCCGGCGACTCACAAAGCCAAGTTTGCACCAGCAAGGCACAATGAACGAACTCGGGACTGCTTTGATTTGATAGGGCCTTGGGGAAGCGGCGCGGGCGACACCCTCTCGTCAATGTTGGTGTTGCTGCCCTCCGGCTGCCCCGCCGTTCCCATGACCGCCTCCACCCTGCCCTCCATGACCTCCGCCTCCCATCATGCCGCCCATGCCCATCCCTCCCATGCCTCCTCCGTGCTGCCCGTCTCCCCCGCTCTTCATTCGTTCACGATGGGCACGGTCTTTTTCTCGTTGGTCCGTCGTCAGCAGTGCCATCCCCTCGCGCTCGACCTTAATGGCCGATAGCATGAGCGCACCCTCAGCCTTTTTCAGCTGTTCCACCTTGGCTTGGATCACAGAGAACTGGGCCTGTTCATCTTCTAACAGCGCGTGCAGCTCAAGTTCAGCGATCTTAACATCGGCTTCCAATCTGGCTTCTGTTCGCTGGAAGTCCAATTGCATGGCTTTGAGCTTGCCGATCTGCTCCGGCGTGAGTCCGACCTCCTTGGCATGTTTCAGCACATGCTTCAAATAGTGCCCACTGTGCTCGCCCTGTTCGCCTTGCTCATGACCACCGTGCATATTGCAGCACGTCATCCCATGGCCCTCGTCAGCCAGACCGGGAAACAACATCGCCGCAACCAGACCAGCGGTTCCAACCAATGCAAGTGTCCTCTGCTTCCTCGTCATCATCATGACCATTACCTCCAGCGTAAGACCTATTACATCGAATTCATAACTTGCGATTCTGGTGCCGTCGCAGTTGTTTCATGACGACTGCGGCTGACATCCGATGAAACAAGGACTTGAGGCGATCCGATCGAAGACAGGAGAAACGGAAGTGACGCAGGAATACTCAGCCCGCACTAGTTGGGTGGGGAAAAATGCGACAACGGATGGGAGATAGGTCCAGCCGGACCTGAGACAGACGAGGCCCGGCTGGTGTCTCTTCTGACTATTGCTTGACGATTACGCCGCAGGCGATCCGGGGCCCGCCGGGCGCGTCCTTGGTCGGTGGATCGGGCAAATACTTATCTTGAAGTTCATGGATGATGAAGGCGCTGCCATTTTTGTCGAACAGCGTGTTTAGTCCATCAGACAGCGTGACTCGGCTCGTGATGGTATAGAGCGAGCCTTTCCGCCTCTCATCGACGTACAGATTCTGCAAGTCGCCGAGGTGGTAGGGGTGATTCCCAAGCCCAGGGTTGACCGACGCGTCCGAATTGACATTGGCATCGATATTGCCGTCGTAGTGCCCTTGGGCGGCGGCGAATGACTCACAGCTTCCTACTTCGTGGATATGGATGCCGTGTAATCCAGGCGTGAGTTTGCTTTCAGGACTGCCTTGCACAGTCAGCTTGATCCGCACGCGCCCTTCATATTTTTCGTAGAGATAGGCCTCTCCGGTAATTCCTGGACCGGTAATCACCGCTTTCGCATTGAGGGGGGCTGCAAGCTTGCCGGTGTGATACGACGTACAGCCGCTCAGAATGAGTCCGACGGCGACCCCTGCTCCGATCATTGAAAATGCGTTCATGCCGACCTCCTTAATTCGATTGGCGGCCATCATATCCACCGTCATCGGCCGGTTCAAATCCTTTTTTGTCTTATTTGTTCCTATCAAGCCCGCCTAATTCAATCTAGCGACTCACTCGTCCATTCCACCTCTCCGTCCGCGATGTTCCCCACCGCCAGGTCCCATCATCGGCCCCATACCTTCTCCACGGCCCATTCCACGCCGTCCATGTCCGCCGGCGAAGGTGCGTTCATACTGGATGAGGCTCCAGATTTCTTCGTCGGACAAGACCGGGCCGAATGCGATCATGGCCGTGCCGGGCGATCCGTGCTTGATGGTCCAGAAAATTTCCCCTTCGCTGCGATGGCGCCAGAATCCATGGTGCCGGAAATCGCGCGGCGCCGGATTGAGCTTCGCCGCCGCGGGTCCGTTGCCGCCGCCATCGGTGCCGTGACAGTTGAAGCAGGCACCTTTGCCCTCATAGAGCGCCTTGCCTTTTGCGACAATCTCCGGGGAATCCGGCAAGGGACTCTTGAGCGCGCGCGCTTCGGCCAGCTTGTCAGCGGGCACCAGCGGCTGCATCATGTGCCGTTCCGCACCTACAGGAGGACCTGCCAACACAACCGTTACGACGAACAACACGAATACGCTAGGCTTCATCGTCCTGCTCCTTGTTCTTCCGTTGCGAAGGATCGCACATATCGCAGCACTTGCCAGGCCTCTTCTTCCGTCAAGATGAGCGGAATGAAGGGAGCCATCGCCGTGCCCTTGCTGCCGTTCTTCAAGATCCAGAACAGTTCCCCATCCGTTCGAGCACTTTGCCATTCCTTATCGGTGAAGTTTCTCGGCAAAGGACCTTTGAGCGTGCCCGGCTCGATGTCGCCGCCAAATCCTTTACCGTCTTTCCCATGGCAGGTCACACAGAAGGCTTTCCCGCGAAACAGCTTCTTCCCTTTTTCAATCGTTTCTTCCGTGGCTGGAAGCGGATTTATCCATGTCCTGGCTTCCTCAATTTGGCCGATCGGCACTCGCGGTTTGAGGATAGCTTCATCCGCGCCAAAGACCGGACTGCTCGGCAATCCAACCGCAGCCACTAAGACCATGATCGGGATATACGGACCCATCCCTATTCCTCTCGCGCTGTTCCTCTCAATTCGCAATCGCTGACAACCGATGGCCAATCAAAGGGGGCCAGCCCGGTCCGCAGAGAACAAAGCCGGCCCCTTCTGATGATCCTACTTGTCGGAATATCCGGTGAACTTGTGTCCGAGGGATTGCGGGAAACTCACAGTACCGTCTGGGAATTCCTGCCCATGCTGCCACAGGTGATAGATCACACCGTCTGTCCCTGCTGCGACTTCTGCCACCTTGGCGGCCTGGTCTTCGGGCATATCAAGGATTTGGACGCGACCCGTCGCGATTTCGACTTTGTGGTCGTGGAAATGCCGGTGCCACTGGATGGCCGGGAGCTTCCGCGACAGGTCTTTGGCGACAAAATACTCGACACCGACCAACGGCGCCTTGGGATCAGTGGATTCAAACAGCAGACATTGAAGAATCTTGTCCGAAATACCTTTGCAGTAATGATGGAACGGGCCGCCCGGAGTCCCATCCGCCATCATGTGGGGTGCCTGCACATGAATATCGTATCCAACGGCCGGACTTGTGGGTTCCCCGCTCACTGCTGTGCCGGGGGAAACCCCATAACAACCGACAGCAGCGATCATGACCACAGTAAACATTCCTGCCTTCTTCACAAGAGGCCTCCTTGGGTTAGTGGGAGAGAAGCTATCTGCTTAACGGATAGAGCCCCATTCGCAGGGCTTATAAGCTTCTAACACGTTCGGTCAATGAGAGACACGGATCGTTGAATGGATTCACACAAAGTGTGTGCATTCCAGGAATCCGCGAAATACCGAGAGAGGTGCCATGACGCGCTGACATGGATGGCCGCAGCATCCCCCTCACAAATCCAGTTCCGCCATCTTGCGATGAAATCGTGTGATGATGTTGGGATCCGGAGTCAGGCGAATCCCCGCCTCTTCCTTGCCCTTGTACGGCAAGAGATTGAGCACATAGCGCAAACTCTCAAGCCGAGCCGCCTGCTTATCATTGGCCTTGACGATGATCCAGGGACTGAACGTCGTATGAGTCTTGCTGAACATTTCTTCCTTGTACCGTGTATAGGCATCCCAGAGCTCTTGCGCCTTCTCATCGACCGGGCTCAGCTTCCATTGTTTCAAGGGATTCTGCCGGCGCGCCTCAAATCGCTTGAACTGTTCTTCCTTCGAGATCGAAAACCAGAACTTGATGATCGTCACGCCATCTTCATAAAGCATGTGCTCGAATTCCGTCACCTGTTGCAGGAAACGTTGGTGTTCTTTTTTGGTGCAAAACCCCATCACCGGCTCAACCACCGCGCGGTTGTGCCAACTGCGGTCGAAGAAGACGATTTCTCCCTTGTTCGGGAGCTGGCGGATGTACCGTTGAAAATACCATTGGCCCCGCTCTTCGTCGCTCGGCTTCGGCAGCGCCACGACGCGCATTGCGCGAGGATTCAAGTGCTCGGTGAACCGGCGGATCGTCCCGCCCTTTCCGGCCGCATCGCGTCCTTCGACGAGAATCGCGATGCGTTGCCCATCATTTTGCACCCACCGTTGCAGCCGAACCAGCTCGACCTGGAGGCTTCGAAGTTCCTGTTCATAGAGCAGGGTTTTTCTGACCTCTTCAAGGTCCACCTTCTTGAATTTGAGTAACTGCAGCAGTCCTTTTCTCGTATTGATACGGAGCAAATCCTCGTCCGTCAATTCGTGTCCCGCTTCACCGATGGGTACTAAGTCCTTCTCACCGGCTCCTTTCAGGAACTTCTTGTACCCGTCTCCTTCCCGAGGGACAACGGTCGGAATGGCTTCGAGCTCGTCCGCCAACGACTCACCGCCTTTTCCGATTGCGGCCTCTTCGGTTTCTCGATGCTCCCTGCGCCCTTTCGATTTTCCTGTCGCCTCGTCATCGGCAGCCATATATCCACCTTCCTTAACCCAATTCCTACATTCAGAATGCCACGTTCCGGTCGCGTTGCGCGACTTCTTTGATATAATCCGGCATGCCTTTGATGGAAGCACCGGCGACGAGATCACCCGCACTGATCTGCCTGGCGACCGCGCAGGCGCCGCAGACCCAGATCGACACACCCGCCGCTTGCACGGCGGCCAGCAGCTCTTTCAGCGGAGTCAGGTTGACGCCCGTCACATGGTCCGCGACGCCTTTTCGTCCCAACGTCACAGCTTCATTCCACAGCCACAGCACAACATCATGCCCCTGCTCCTTCGCCGTCTTCGCGGCCATGAATGGCAAGGTCGCCATCGTAGGATCGTCCGTTCCTCGACTGCCTGAAATGATGAATGTCGCCATGATGGACTCCTTAAATAGAAGGCCGTCAGCATCCAGCCCTCAGCTGACAGCTAAATGCTGATGGCTTATTTTGCTAAAGATCGAATGTAGTGCACCAACTGCCATACCTGCTCGTCTGGCAATCCGGCAAACGGCATCATACCAGTTCCTGACGAACCGTTCTTGATGATCCAGAACAACTGACCATCAGGAATGCCTTTCATCATCGCGCCGCATGTGAAGTCGCGCGGCGGCGGGACCAACGCAGCGCCCATCAAGCCTTTCCCATCGCCCTGCTCGCCATGGCACATCGCGCAAACAACGGGCTGCGCTGTCTTGAGAAAGAGCGTTTTCCCGGCTGCAATGGCGCCGGCGGACGCGGGAACCGGATTCGTTTTGGCCAAGAATTCATCAGGAGCCTTGGCCGTCTTGCGCGGCTGCTCACACTGGCTCGCATCACGTGTAGTGGGGGCGGCTGCCCTCTCCGGTGCTCCCTTGAATGCCGCCTTCAAATAGGCAATCACATCGGCCACGCCCTGTTGACCGATCGTCAAATTCCAGTAGGGCATGTTCGGCGACTTCCCCACCGCCGGGCCTCCGTGATTGACGACATTATAGAGATACTCTATCGGTAGTTTTTCGAAGGGAATGTTGGCATGCACAGCCGGCTTCGGTTCCAGTCCGGAAGCCGCCGGTCCATCGCCCTTGCCCGTGGCGCCGTGGCATTGCGAACAATATTCTTTGTACACGACCTTGCCACGGCCAGTATCAGCTGCGGCAAATTCGGCGCTCGTCCAGGGCTCGTAGTACTTAAAGTCAGGCACTCCCTGGACCATCAGATATCCGATCACGGCGCGGAGCTGCGGCTCAGTGGCATCGGCCAGGAATTCTCCGCTGTGCGGCACGAAATCTTGTGGATTGAGACCGAATCGGAACAGCCAGTCCTTGTCGTATCGCTGACCGGACTTCTGCAAAGCCGCGCTCTGCTGGCCGCCGA
>JAOUEB010000424.1 GCA_029858925.1 Nitrospira sp. | reverse complement strand
GCCATTCAAGAAGTCCTGGATTGTGCGTTGCAGAAAGACCCCGTCCATCGCTACCGCAGCGCCGGCGAGTTCGCCCAGGCACTCCGCGCCATCATTGAACGACTGGCTGCATAATCCGAACACGAACCGGCATCCGATCCTGTTGAGAAAAAGCGCTGCCAGACTCCGCACGTAAGGCGTGAGGGGTAAGGGGTGAGGCGTGAAAATCCAAAGCCGGGAGCTGATAACACAAACAGTGCTGAATTATAAGTTGTGAGTGATTAACTCAACACTCACACTTCAAAACTTTCCGGTCTGTCTCGTGCTATTTGCCATCAGCTATACGCCATCGGCTCTTTCGACTGAACGAGGTCTACCGCGCCATCCGCTGCTGCACGATGTGCCTGCACGGCGGAGACAGTTGCTTGAGATGACGGGCCAGGCACTGCTGCCGTGCTACGCCGGTCAGCGAGTCCGGGCAGAGCTTCTGTCCCTCTGCCTCGCATGTCACTTCAGCGGTTTGCTTGGCTCCGATCTCACCGGGAACGAAAACTGCGCCGGGCGTTTTTGAAGCCGCCGACTCAGCGTGGCGGCCCGGCATATGTAACGGCTTGGCGGGAACTCCGGGGATCGACAGATCCAGCTCAGGCACGGCCGGCGCGGCTGCAACAGGCCGCTGCGCCGACAACAACTCTTCACGTGAAGGCAGATTGGCCCACACAATACTCCAGACCAAGCCCAGCCCGATGAGGGAGGCCAGGCCCGCCATGGCTTTCCCGGACGATGCTTGTTTTTCCTCCGACTTCATCTCGCCGAGGATAAATCAAGGCGCCGAGAAAATCACTGAAACGCGCATTTCCCGCAGCACCAGGCAGACAGCCGTTTGCCGCGAACATGTTGCCGCGCGGGGATCGGAGCAGGAGGGGAACCGACGCAGACTAGTTTTCCGGCGTTTCGACGATGTGATTCTCGAACCTGGTGCACCCTTCGGCCAGCAAGCGGTTCGTCAACATTTCGCCGGGCCACTCGATGGGCAGATCGGCCGTAAAGACCCATACATCGGGAGATGTCCAGACCGGGCCATGTTCTTCAGGCAATTCAGGGTCGAACAGATCGGTCCACACCGGCATATACACCCCATTTCCACATTGCGTATGCAGATGCACGATGGTGCGGGACCTCACGAGCGGGTCCAGCTCGCGCCAAACCGCCGCCGTTTCATCGGCCAAGTGATGAAGCCGCACGGCATTCTGCGCATCGAACATCGCATAGGCCGCATAGACCGGAGCGTCGATCGTATCGGGAGCATGCGCCAATTCCGGGCATTGTTCCAGCAACCCTTCCAGAATCGCGCGCCGATAGCGATCCTCCCACGATTCCGGCAAACCGGGGTCCGGCGCTCCGATCAACTCGAACAACAGAAAGGCCGTATTTTCGACAGGCGGAAGAAGCCGTGCCGCCACCGACGGCGCGCGGCGCGAATCGGCGACCGTGGCAAGATGATCATGGAGCGATTGAAGATTGAGAATTTCCAGCGTGGCATCGGTCAGCAAACGAGGCTCCACACGGACGACAGTTCCAGGATGAAGCTGCAAGTTCCGGTGGAGCAGTTCAGCCGTCGCGATCGGATCGATTTTCAATTTGAGCGGAGACGTCAGATTGGCTTGCAGTGGAAGCGCCAGAGCCGCCATGGTGGCATAGGATGGCTTATCGTCGCTCGGTCCGTCCAGGATCAAGGTGCAACTGGCCTCGGCGACGAGATCGAACAGCCACTCTGCCATCTCCTCGTCGAGCGCAGCGAGCACCGTCAGGAGATCGTGCTCCCGACCCTGCTCAAGAAACGCCTGCAAGGTATCGATCGCATCGTCGGTATCGCCATGGTCGTGGCGCCGAGCGTTGATGAGATGGATGAGATCGCGGGTGAGAGGGTCGGGACGAGACCAGGCTAACATGAACGCTCCCTATGGGCCGACGAAACCAATTGTTCTTCCCGACACAACACAAAATCCATGTTGCCAAACTTTCCCGCCAGGTGCAAGCGCCGAGATGGTTCCCCCCGAGACGCCGATGCGGCGTCCGTCGTTCGTATCTCGTGAAGCGTATCTCGCATCTTGCAAACAAAGATGAGACACGCGCTCTTTTCATCCTACGCTTCACGCTTCACGAGATACGCCCGCTTCGCCGACTCAGCGAGGCGAGCGGGCTAGTCGCCGATGACTTTCACCAGCACCCGTTTACGCCGGCGCCCATCGAACTCGCCATAAAAGATTTGTTCCCAGGGTCCGAAATCCAGCTTGCCGTTCGTAATGGCGACGACAACCTCGCGGCCCATCACTTGCCGCTTCAAGT
>JAOUEB010000425.1 GCA_029858925.1 Nitrospira sp. | reverse complement strand
GAAGCTGCGAGACTCGATCCCACTGCCGCCATGGCCCATTGGGGGATTGCCCTCGCGTTAGGCCCGAACATCAATGCGGCGATGGGGAAGCCACAGGAACGGCGGGCGCTGGAGGCCATGAACAAAGCGCGCGCGCGCAGTGCCCATGTGAGTGAAACCGAGCGCAGGTACATTGATGCGTTGAGCAAGCGATACGAATCCAAGAAGAAATCGCGAGCGGTGCTCGACAAAGCCTATGCAGATGCGATGAGAGCATTGTGGCGTGAGTTTCCAGACGATCCGGATGCCGGAGTGTTGTTTGCTGAAGCTATGATGGATCTGCGGCCCTGGGACTTGTGGACGGCGAAGGGTCTGCCGAACCCCGGGACGGAAGAGATTGTCTCCACCTTGGAGTCGGTCCTGGCGCAGCATCCCGATCACCCGGCGGCCTGTCATTACTATATCCACGCGGTCGAAGCCTCCCCGGCGCCGGAGCGGGCGCTGGCCTGCGCAGAACGATTGCCCCGACTGATGCCGGGAGCGGGACACTTGGTGCACATGCCGGCCCACATCTATATGCGTCTGGGCCGGTACCATGAGGCGGCCGAGCGCAACGTCCATGCGGTGCATGCCGACCGGGAATACCTCACCGGCAAGACGTCCGGCGGGGACTATGCGGGCGGCTACTATACGCACAACGTTCACTTTTTATGGGCCTCGCTGGCGATGGAAGGCCGACGTGAGGAGGCGTTGAAGGTGGCGCGCGAGTTGTCCGCAATGATCGGGGAAGACGAGGCGCGGAAAGACAAGTGGAAAGAGCTGTACCTTCCGACGCCCCTCTGGTCGATGATTCGGTTTGGACAATGGAACAAGCTGCTTCGAGAGCCGGCGCCACCCAAGACCCTGCGCCTGCATCATGGCCTGTGGCGGTTGGCTCGAGGATTGGCGTTGACCGCCACCGGCCGCTTGCCGAGCGCTGAGGGTGAGCACACTGTGTTGGCCGGCCTCGCGAAACGGCTGGGGCGCGATCGGACGCCGGAAGAGAAGACGGAACGGGCGTTGCTCACAATCGCAGAGAGACTGCTGGCGGGAGAGATCGCCGCCAGCCGCAAGAAGTACGAGACGGCGATCCAACTTTTGAAAGATGCCGTTAAATTGGAAGACGCTCTGTCGTACATGGAGCCTCCCTTCTGGCCGATACCGATTCGACATTATCTCGGCGCCCTACTCCTGACGGCCGGTCACCCCGACGAGGCGGAAGCCGTGTATCGAACCGACCTGGTGAAGAATCCCCAGAACGGCTGGGCCTTCTTTGGGCTGGCCCAAAGCCTTCGTGCTCAAGAGAAACACGCCGAAGTAGCGGCGGTAGAGCAGCAATTCCAGGCTGCCTGGACCCATGCGGATGTCGTATTGAAGGGATCTCGTTTTTGATCGCCCGCGCGGTGATGGGGAGGATCGATGCATTTTATTGTGGGAGTGATGGGGCCGGCGAAGGCCAAGAAGAAGGATCTCGACAACGCGAGGACTCTGGGAGAGCTGATTGCTCGGCGTGGCTGGGTCGTGCTGACAGGCGGCCGCGATGTCGGGGTCATGGACGCTGCTTGCGAGGGAGCGAAGCGAGTGGGTGGGAGCCTGACGGTCGGTGTCCTCCCGACTGCCAAGGACAAGGTGTCTCGTCATGTCGATGTACCGATCATCACGGAAATGGGCAGCGGCCGCAACAACATCAATGTGCTGACGAGCCAGGTGGTCGTCGCCTGCGGCCTGACCGGTTCAGGCACCGTGTCTGAAGTCGCCTTGGCGGTGAAGGCGGGGAAACCTGTCATTTTGGTGGAGGCTTCCCCTGCGGATGCGGCGTTCTTTCGCAAGCTGGGCAAGCGGCTCGTTGCCGTAGCGGCCTCCCCGGAAGAGGCCATCGTGCTTATTATGAAACAGGTGGCAGGGCGTCACAGACAAGTTCGGCCCGCCGAACGACATGAGTATGAAGACCTTTCGGTGTGAGCGCGAGACGCAGGTCTCTGAATTTCCCAATGGCTGTAGTAGGATGTGAGAGTCGTCCGTGTCGGGCGACCTCGTCGTACAGCCTGTTCCTCGCGAAGCGTATCTCGTGAAGTGTATCTCGCAAACAAAGATGCGACCCGCTCTTTTTCTGTCCTGCGCTTCACGCTTCACGAGATACGAGCGACGATGAACGGAGCGACGTATCGGCGATTGCAGCAGAAGCGCTCATGAATAATGCGGGCTAGGGAGGGACAGCCATGATCTCACGTCACCGTGTCATATCCATCACGGCCGGTCTGTGTCTGTTCACAGGGATGACTCTGTCATCCAGCGGGGATCCCGCTGCGA
>JAOUEB010000423.1 GCA_029858925.1 Nitrospira sp. | reverse complement strand
GGCCCATTGAAGTCGCAAAGAATGGAGGGGTCGGATCGTGAGCCGTGCATGCGCCTCTCTGACGGTGTGCTCTTGAGCATTGACAGCGGGTGGCGGCGCTCCACCCCATGACCCTGGCGACGAAGCACGGTTCGGTCTCGTCCGGCGACGGAGGGCAGGCGTTCCGCGATCTGGCCGGAATCTTTCGGGACGTGCTGGGAACCACGGACTGTTGCGGTGCCGCGGACCGGGCCCGGCCCCTTTGTCCTGTCTGTGGGTTTTCCTCATCATGATGTGCCCGCAGTTGACTCACCCAGCGAGCCCTCAATCCGTGTAAGATGTCTGCGTGCGCGTGTCCGGCTGGCCGGGAGCTCAGCCAGTTTCCCTGTTCCTTCCCGGGTCTTCTCTTTCGAGCGAAAGGTTTCCATGGAAAAGAAATGGCCGGATGGGCCTATGCCAGGCCCGGCGCCTTCTCGTCTGCGGTATTCAACCGAGGTGCGGGTGAGTTTGGCCGCGGCGGCGGATGGCTTAGGAGAGATGGTGTGGATCGCTGTGTGGCAGGGATCGGATGGTTCGTCTGTGCGAGGCGATCAGATGAACGAACTGGGGTTGATCGCTGCTGCCATGCCGGGATGCGACGGTCGTTCAGGCGATGATCTGACGGCGGGGTGCCAACGCGGCGGCTTCGGCAGGACCGGCGGCCAATTCTATAAGCCGGAAGAGGGGGCCTAGCCATGCATCGTCGTGCGAAGCAGCCGCGCGCCGATTGGCCGGCGCAACTCGACCGGGTCGGCGTCACCTATCACAGTCTGGACGGCGGCTATTGGCGCGAGGATGCCGCCTATGAGTTGAGCGAGGCGCAGGTCGACTGTCTCGCATCGGCCACGGCCTCGCTGCATCGGCTCTGTGTCGAGGCGGTCGAGCGGATCATCCGCGAGGATCGTTTTGCCGATCTCCACATCCCCGAACACTGGCGGCCCCGGATCATCGATTCGTGTGAGCGGCAGGAGCCGTCGCTCTATGGGCGGTTTGATTTCTGGTATGACGGGATCGGGTCGCCGAAATTGCTCGAGTACAACGCCGATACGCCCACCTCGTTGCTGGAAGCAGCGGTCGGTCAATGGGGATGGCTGCGAGATACCTGTCCGGAGGCGGATCAATTCAACAGTCTGCATGAGCGGTTGATCGGGCAGTGGCGCGCGATCCGTCGGCAGGCCTCGAACGATCTGCTCCATTTGGCGTGTTTGGATGGGAGCGACGAGGATCGGCAGACGGTGACCTATCTGGCCGATACGGCGAACCAGGCCGGGTGGCGCGTGCAGACCTTGCCGATCGAACAGATCGGGTGGGAGCCGGGGAGGCGGCGGTTTGTGGATCACCGGAACGAGCCGATCTCAACCCTCTTCAAGCTCTATCCCTGGGAATGGATGTGTCAGGACGCATTTGCGGCGGAGCTGTCCCGGTCTTCGATGATGGTGCTGGAGCCGGCCTGGAAGCAGGTGCTCAGCCACAAAGGTCTGCTGGCGTTGCTGTGGGAGTGGTATCCGGATCACCCGAATCTGTTGCCGTCCTTCTTTTCCGGACCAGGAGACTGTGCGGCCTATGTCAGGAAGCCATTTTGGTCACGCGAAGGCGCCAATATATTGATCGTGAACGGGGATCAGGTGCTGACGACCGCCGGGCCCTACGATGCGCAGCTCTCGGTCTATCAGCAGTACGTGCCGTTGCCGCGGTTCGGGGGATGGCACCCGGTGATCGGATCCTGGGTGGTCGGAGACGAGCCGGCAGGGATGGGAATCCGGGAGGATCGCGGTCTGATCCATGGGAATCAGAGCAGCTTTGTGCCGCATTTCGTTGTGAAAGACGTTCCCGATGCAAGGGTAGGGGGCGAATCTTGAACCTTGTATGTCCGGACTGGAACGGGCGAGAGGCGCCGTCACCGAACCATGTTGCCAGTCACGCCGTCTCACGCATCGCCAGGATCTGACTATTCCATCCCCACCACGCCGCCGTAGGCGAAGCGCAGTACTGAGCCGATCTTCCACTGACCGTCTCTTGCCCCGGCCAGTCCAGCCGGTTCGCTTTGTTAGGGAGGACTCAGCCTCGGCATGGGATCTGCGCTCGGCCGTCTGATCGTTGACAGCCGGTGGCAGCGCTGTTGCTCTTGCATCGTCATGATGCATGTTGCGATGCAGAAGGAGGAGGTATGAAAGCGGTCACGTTGAGAAATCTTCCGGCCTCGCTGGACCGTACGATCCGCCAACGGGCGAAGAAGAAGGGGGTGAGCGTCAATAAAGTCGTCATCAGTCTCTTACAGGACTATCTTGGCGAATCGGAGGCTCGGCCGGTGC
>JAOUEB010000026.1 GCA_029858925.1 Nitrospira sp. | reverse complement strand
GATGTTCCATTCGAGGATACGGATCGAGACCGGCTCTTCGTTGATGCCGAGCACGCAAGCCCCTTCACAGGGAGCCGGGCAGAGCCGTCCGGTGAATTCAGGGAAGTTGTTGGTCGTATGCAGCGCCTTGAGCGCATCGTTCCAGCGCCCGCGATACACGAGATCATTCCATTCAGGAATCAGATTGACGACCGGACAGCCGGTGTTGCCCTGGCAAAACGGCACACCGCAATCCATACAGCGCGCACCCTGGGCCTTGAGCTTGTCTTCGGAGATGGGCTCGTACATCTCCTTCCAACCGAGCACGCGCAGCTCAACCGGCTTCCGCTTCGGCCCCTCGCGGGGATATTTCATGAAACCCTTCGGGTCACCCATATGCTTCCTAGTGCTGAGGACTGAGGACTGAGGACTGAGTGCTAAGAGTTGAACGATGTGTCATCATCTCGGACCTCAGTCCTCGTTACTCAGTCCTGCTCTAATGTACTGCTCTCGCCTTTCGTTTCCGTTCTTCGAGGACCCGCTTGTAATCGACCGGCATCACCTTCACGAACTTGGGCACGGTGGCGTCGAACGCATCGAGCACCTGCTTGGCCTTGCGGCTGCCGGTATACATGAAGTGTTTCGTAATCAGATCGTGCAGCTGCCGCTTATCTTCTTTGTCCGCGACCGGTTCCAACTCGACCATGCCGGTGTTGCACCGGCCCCGGAACTTGCCGAGCTCGTCCAGGACGAACGCCACACCGCCGGACATGCCCGCTGCGAAGTTTTGCCCGGTCCGTCCGAGCACGACGACCACGCCTCCGGTCATGTATTCGCAGCCATGATCGCCCGTGCCTTCGACCACGGCGCGCGCGCCGCTGTTCCGCACCGCGAACCGCTCGCCCGCCATGCCGTAGAAGTAGGCTTCACCTTGCGTGGCTCCATAGAGTGACGTGTTGCCGATAAGAATCGTCTCTTCCGGACTATACACAATATTTTTCGGCGGGAAGACGACGATCTTACCGCCGGAAAGTCCCTTACCGATGTAGTCGTTCGATTCACCCTCCAACGTCAGCGTCACGCCCTTTACGAGAAACGCACCGAACGATTGGCCCGCCGACCCCGTAAACTTGATCGATATCGTGTCTTCCGGCAAGCCTTCCAATCCGTATCGTTTCGCAATCGTACTGGACAGCATCGTCCCGGTCGTCCGGTTCACGTTCCGAATCGGCAGCTCAATCGTGACCTTCTCGCCCTTCTCGACGGCCGGCTTGCACCGTTCGATCAACTTCAGGTCGAGAATATCGGCGATGCCGTGGTCCTGTTTCTGCACGCAATACCGGGGCACGTCCGCCGGAACATCGGGCGCCATCAGCAGCGGGGTGAGGTCCAGCCCCTTTGCCTTCCAGTGATCGACGGCCTTGGTAATCCTCAGCTTATCGACACGCCCCACCATCTCATTGATCGTCCGGAAACCGAGCTTGCTCATAAGCTGCCGCGCTTCTTCCGCGACGAAGAACAGATAGTTGACGATGTGCTCCGGCTTGCCGTTGAATTTCTTCCGCAGCTCCGGGTCCTGCGTGGCAATGCCGACCGGGCACGTGTTCAGGTGGCACTTCCGCATCATGATGCAGCCTTCGACGATCAGCGGGGCCGTGGCGAATCCATATTCCTCCGCTCCCAGCAGCGTGGCGATCACCACGTCGCGCCCTGTCTTCATCTGCCCGTCGGTTTCGACCCGAATACGGCCGCGCAGATCGTTGAGTACCAGCGTCTGGTGCGTCTCCGCCAAACCCAATTCCCAGGGCACGCCGCCGTACTTGATGGAGGAGAGCGGCGACGCGCCGGTGCCGCCCGAATCGCCGCTGATCAACACTTTATCCGCATGGGCCTTCGCAACACCCGCCGCGACGGTGCCGACGCCGACCTCCGACACGAGCTTGACCGACACGGCGGCATCCGGATTCGAATTCTTCAAATCGAAGATCAGCTGCGCCAAATCTTCGATGGAATAAATGTCGTGGTGCGGCGGCGGAGAAATCAGTTGCACGCCGGGCGTCGCGTAGCGGAACTTGGCAATATTGTCATCGACTTTATGGCCTGGCAACTGGCCGCCCTCGCCCGGCTTGGCGCCCTGCGCCATCTTGATCTGCAATTCGCGCGCATTCACGAGATAGTGCGCCGTCACACCGAACCGTGCCGACGCCACCTGCTTGATATACGAATTCTTAGAATCGCCGTTCGGCAACGGCTTGAACCGCTCCGGGTCTTCGCCGCCCTCGCCGGTGTTGCTCTTCCCACCGAGACGGTTCATGGCAATGGCCAGCGTTTCGTGCGCTTCCTTGCTGATCGACCCAAACGACATGGCGCCCGTATTGAAGCGCTTCACGATCGCGCTTGCCGGCTCGACCTCGTCAATCGGAATCGCCGCCTGGGCAAAGGTGAAATCGAGCAAGCCGCGCAAATTCGACCGGCGTTTGCTCTCATCGTTGACCAGCTGGGCAAACTCCGCATAGGTCTTCGGATCGTTCGACTTGCTGGCATGCTGCAGTTTGTAGATCGTATCCGGGTTCCAGTTATGGTGCTCGCCCTGGATGCGATAGTGGACCTCGCCGCCGAAATCAAGCTGGCGAATCGCCGCCGGCTCATAGGCCATGCGATGACGGCGAAGCGTTTCTTCGCCGATCTCGATGATACCCACCCCTTCCACGCGCGACGGCGTGCCGGTGAAATAGCGGTCGATGAGTTCGCGGTTCAAGCCGATCGCTTCAAAAATCTGAGCCCCGCAATAGGACTGCACGGTCGAGATGCCCATCTTGGAGAAGATCTTCAGCAGCCCCTTGTTGATGGCCTTGATGAATTTGCCTTCCGCCGTCTGCGCGTCAAGCCCTTCCGGCAGATAATTGTCGCGCTCCATGTCGACGAGCGTCTCGAAGACGAGATAGGGATTGATCGTACCGGCGCCGTACCCGATCAAGCAGGCGAACTGATGTACGTCGCGCGGCTCGCCTGTTTCGAGGATCAGCCCGACCTCGGTCCTCGTGCATTCGCGGACGAGGTGATGGTGAATGGCGGAAATGCCGAGCACGCTGGGAATCGGCGCCCAGCTTTCATCAACACCGCGATCGCTGAGGATCAGGAACTTGTAGCCTTCCTTGATCGCCTGCGAGGCCGCTTGGCACATGGCGTCGACCGCCGCGCCAAGCCCGGCCGGCCCTTCGGCGACACGGAACAGCATGCGGAGCGTCTTGCTCTTGAAATGCGGATCGGAGATCCCGCGGATCTTCGCCAAATCGGCGTTCGTCAGGATCGGCTGCTGCACCTTGATCCGGCGGCAGGATTCGGGCGATTCTTCCATCAAGTTGGGCTTTGGGCCAATGTTGGTCACCAGCGACATCACCAACTGCTCGCGGATCGGATCAATCGGCGGGTTCGTCACCTGCGCAAAGAGCTGCTTGAAATACTTGAACAGCAGCTGCGGCCGATCGGACAGGACCGCAAGCGGCGTATCCGTCCCCATCGACGAGATCGCTTCTTCGCCGGTCACGATCATCGGCGTGATGACCATCTTCAACTCTTCGACCGTGTAGCCGAAGGCCTGCTGGCGCTGGCGGATCGTGGGATGGTCCGGCTGCGGCACATTGAGCGGCTCCGGCAGCTCATCGAGCGAGACCCCGTACTGCGTAACCCAGCTCCGATAGGGCTTGCGGCCCACGATGTCGGCCTTGATCTCTTCGTCGTCGATGATGCGGCCCTGCACCGTATCGACCAAAAACATACGGCCAGGCTGGAGCCGGCCCTTCATGCGAATGTCGCTCGCGTCCGCGGGCAATACGCCGGCTTCGGAGGCCAGCACGACCGTCCCATCCGTCGTCACTTGATAGCGGCAGGGACGCAGGCCGTTGCGATCCAACGTCGCACCGATCATTTTGCCGTCGGTGAAGCAGACGGCCGCCGGGCCGTCCCAGGGTTCCATCATCGCGGCGTGGTATTGGTAGAACCCGCGGCGATCGAGATCCATGTGCGGATTCGCGACCCAAGGCTCCGGAATCAGCATCATCATGGCATGGGGCAAGGACCGCCCGCCCAGCAAAAGAAATTCGAGCGCATTGTCCAAGCAGGCGGAATCGCTCTGCGGCTCATAGACAATTGGGAAGAGCTTTCCCATATCGTTCCCGAATAGGTCCGAATGGAGGCGTCCCTGGCGGGCCTTCATCCAATTCACATTGCCCTTGAGCGTATTGATCTCGCCGTTGTGGCAAATGTGCCGATACGGATGCGCCAACGGCCAGGTCGGAAACGTATTCGTGCTGAATCGCGAATGGACCAAGGCCAGCGCGCTCACCATGCTGGCGTCTGTGAGATCCTGATAGTAGGCCGTCATCTGATGCGGCAACAGCAGACCCTTGTAGACGATCGTGCCGGCTGAGAGGCTGGGAATATAAAAGTGCTCGCGGCCTTGGATGGCCGAATCACGGATCGCCTGTTCGACCACCTTGCGGATAACATAGAGCTTCCGTTCGAATTGCGCTTCGTTCAGCACGTCGCGAGCGATAAACACCTGGCGCATGTATGGTTCGGTTTTCCGCGCCTGAGCGCCGATGGTGTCGCTCTTGACCGGCACATCGCGCCAGCCAAGCAAGCGCGCGCCTTCATTCTCGATGATCGTGGCAAACAGCTTCTCGCATTGTTGGCGCGATGCTTGGGCGGGGGGCAAGAACACTTGCCCGACCCCATACTCACCGGCTCCTGGAAGGGTGACTCCGACATCGCCGGCGGCGCGCCGCAAAAATTCATGAGGTACTTGGAGGAGAATGCCGGCGCCGTCGCCGGTGCAGGGATCGCTTCCCTGCGCACCGCGATGGGTGAGATTTTCCAGGACTTGGAGCCCCTTGCGGACGATGTCGTGCGACTTCTGCCCCTTGATGTTGACGACGAACCCGACACCGCAGGAATCTTTCTCGTGCCGAGGGTCGTAGAGCCCTTGTCTGGGAGGAAATCCTGGAACGTTCATGTCCCCTATCCTGTTCACAATGTGGGGAAGTTTCCCGGTCGAATGGAGGTGCGTTCCGCGAGGAGATTTTGGACTATCCGAACTCCACGTTTTCCGGCTAAATTCCTCAGCCTGATATCAGCGTGGAAACTTACTGGATGGGTCCTCTGTCTGTCAAGATTACGTCGGTGGACGCCGCCATCTGCTTGACTTTGTTTCCCCCTCTGCCCTACCATCCGGCACCATGACTCGAGGTCCTGTGCTTTCAACCGTGAACACCATGGCGGACGTGTGGGACGCCTATCGCCACGAGCTGGACGGGGTTGAAGATCGGGTCAACAGGAATCTGGACTCCAGCGTCGCCCTCGTCAATACCGTAGCCGCCCAAATTTTGAGCGGCGGCGGCAAGCGCCTCCGGCCCCTCCTGCTTTTGTTGAGCGCCCGCCTGTGCGGCTACGCCGCGCAAGAGCATCATCAACTCGGCAGCGTCGTTGAATTTATCCATACCGCCACCCTGCTGCACGACGACGTGGTCGATGAGGCCGACCTCCGCCGCGGTAAAAGAACCGCGCGCAAAGTCTGGGGCAACCAAATCAGCATTCTTGTCGGCGACTATCTCTATACCCAGGCCATGTGCCGAGTCATCGAATTTCGCAGCCAAGAGATCAACGAGGTGCTCTCGGAAGCCTGCAAGAAGATGGCGGAAGGTGAAGTCCTCCAACTCTACTACAACGGCAATCCGGGTCTGCCTGAAGTCGACTACATCAAGATCGTCGAGCATAAGACCGCCGGGTTGATCGCGGCCGCCTGCCGTATGGGCGCCATTCTCGCCGAAGCATCCGAGGCGCAACAGGAGGCCTTGTTCCGTTTCGGCCAATACCTGGGCATCGCCTTCCAGGTGGCCGACGACACCTTGGATTACACCGCCAACGGCGCCTCCCTCGGCAAAACGATCGGGCAGGACCTGCGGCAGGGCAAAGCGACGCTCCCGCTGCTCCATTTGCTGCAACAATGCTCCGAGCAAGACAGACGCATGATCAAAGATCGCATGGAGACCAGAACTCTGAGCGCCGAGGATCTGGAACGCATTCTGTTTCTGATGAATGAATATGGGTCGACCGCGTACGCGATGGACCGAGCCGGCACGTACATCGCCGCAGCCAAACGCGAACTCGATCTCTTCGAGGAGAGTCCGGCGCGGCGCGCTTTGACGGTCACCGCCGACTACATGATTACCCGCGACCGATAGCCGTTCTTCCCACCTGTGTTCGACAACATAGGGCTCTGGACACAGTGCCGCAAGGGTGAGAAAGGATCTACGCCTTTTAGTCTGCACCGACGCACGCAACGACCATCGTCCACTTCAATCAAGGAACTACTCATGTCGCAGATTCTTCCGTTTCAAGGCACACTGTACGACACCGCCGTCGTGGGCAACATCGAAAAACTGGTCGCGCCCCCATACGACATCATCGATGCGGCCGGCCAACAGGAGTTGCACAACCGGCACCCGCAGAACATCATTCGGCTGGAATTGGGGCTCGACCAGCCCGGCGACAGCCCCGCCGACAACCGTTATACCCGCGCCGGCGTCGCGCTGCGCGAGTGGCTCAAGAACGGCGCGCTCAAGCGAGATCGCGAACCGGCTATCTACTATCATACGATCGAGTACCGTCCTCCCTCATCAGAACCGGGCGCGCCCGCGAAACTGCTCCGTGGGTTTCTCGCTGTCGTCAAGCTCGAAGCGCTGGATTCCGGGCACATCTATCCCCACGAGAACACACGCGCCGCAGCCAAGACCGATCGATTGAACCTCATCGAAGCCTGCCGGGCGAACTTCAGCCCTATTTGGTCGCTCTACTCCGATCCAGAAGGGGCCATCATCGGACTGCTCGAAACCGTAACGAAGGGAAACCCGGCGCGGTACGACTTCCAGGACGATGCAGGGTGCCGAGAGCGTCTCTGGGCCGTGACCGATCCAGCGATACTCAAGCAGATTGTGGACCAAATGCAGAGTACGCCGCTCTTCATCGCAGACGGGCACCATCGGTATGAAACCGCCCTGAACTATCAAAAGCTCCGCCGCCAGCAAGCCGGCTCACCGGCCGGCCTTCAGCCCTACGACGGCGTCTTGATGCTGCTGGCCCCGCTCGAAGATCCGGGTCTGACGGTACTGCCCACACACCGGGTCACGACCACTCCGCTGCCCCCATACGATCGCATCAAGGCACTGCTGAGCGACACCTTCGAGTTTCAGGAATTCCCCTATACGGCAACCACGCAAGCTGCGGTCCGCGCGCAGTTCCTCGACGCCTTGAAGACGAACGGGAGAACCGCTCCAGTCTTCGGCATCGCGTTGAAGGCAGACAGCCGCTATTTCACGCTCACCTTGAAACCGGCCCATCGTCCATCCCCCCAGGCGTCCCCCCGCACGAAGCTCGATGTCTCGCTGCTGCAGCAACTCATCGTCGCCAAGCTCTGCCCCACACAACAGGAACAAGAAGCGATTCTCTACACCAAGGACGACCACGAAGCCTTGGACTGGGCGGCCCAGGGAACCGGAACCGGCGCGCTGCTGCTCAACGCCACGAAGGTCAGCGAAATCCAAGCGGTCGCAACCGCCGGCGAACGCATGCCGCACAAATCGACGTATTTCTATCCGAAACCCCTGACCGGACTGGTCATCAATGTCATGGAAGGGTAAGCGACGGCATGGGGGAGTCGCTCATCGTGCTCGCGCACCCCGCACGCAAGAATTGATCAAAGGTTCACATTGAGGACGGTGCTCGGTGCATGCGCGCAGTGATGAACGACTCCCCCACGCCCTCTGGGCGAGAGGGGCAAGGAAATGACCGCCAAAATATTGATTGTCGATGACGATGCCGACATCGTCGCGATGTTGGAAGACCGGTTGCGCTCCCTGGGCTACAGCACGGTGGCTGCGCGGGACGGGCGGGAGGCGCTGGAGCAGATCGCGCAAGAATCGCCCCACCTCGTGCTGCTGGACTTGACGCTTCCCAAACTCTCCGGCCTCGACGTGCTGAAACAGCTGAACCGGTCGAAGCATACGGATGCCCTGCCGATCGTCGTCATGACCGCCCACGGCTCGATCGGCGCCGCAGTCGAAGCCATGAAGGAAGGGGCGTACGACTTTCTCACCAAGCCTCTCGAAAAAGATCACCTGCTCATCGTCATCCGCAAGGCCCTGGAGCGTGACTCACTGCGGCGACAGGTCGCCTATCTCCGATCCGAGGTCGCCGGCCGCTACGCCTCTATCGTCGGCAATAGTCCCTCCGTGCAATCCGTGGTGGAGGCGGCGCAGCGAGCCGCAAAGTCTGATGCCGGTGTCCTCCTACTGGGCGAAAGCGGGACCGGCAAGGAATTGTTCGCCCGCTCCATCCATCAATGGAGCCCCCGCCAGGCCATGCCGCTCATCGTCATCAACTGTGTGGCGCTGACCGAAACGCTGCTGGAGAATGAACTGTTCGGACACGAGCGCGGCGCCTTCACCGGAGCGGATCGGCAGCAAAAAGGCAAACTGGAAATGGCCGACGGCGGCACGGTCTTCCTCGACGAGATCGGAGACATGCCGCTGCCGCTTCAAGCAAAGCTTCTGCGCGTCTTACAAGACCGTGAGTTTCACCGCGTCGGCGGCTCCAAGAACGTCTCGGTCAACATCCGCGTCATCGCCGCCACGAATAAGGACATCAAAAAATCCGTGAAGGCCGGCCAGTTCCGGGAGGATCTGTATTTTCGCTTGAACGTCATCACCCTCACGCTCCCGCCCCTTCGGGAACGCCGCGGAGATATCGCAGCCTTGGCTCAGTTCTTCCTCGACCGTCATGCGAAAGACGCCAAACGTCCCGGCATGACACTGAGCCCCGCCGCGCTGGACGCGCTCACCCGCTATCCATGGCCTGGCAACATCCGCGAGTTGGATAATACCATCGCCCGCGCTGTCGTCCTCAGCCCCACAGACAGTATTGAGCCTTCGATGCTCTCTCTGCTGCCGGAAGACGCCGGCTTAGGCGCGTCCGACAGCGGCCAGCTCCCGTATCTGGACCTGCCGTACCACGAATCCATGGCGGAGCACGGTCGATACATCATCGACCGCGCCATCGAGCGAGCGAACGGCAATCAGACCAAAGCCGCCGAATTTCTCAAGCTGCAACGCACCTACCTGCTTCGGTTGATCAAACAACGAAAATCTAAGGAGGAGTAATCGAGGGGCGCCGTGCGTATCTCGTGAAGCGCAGGACGGAAAGAGAGTCTGTCGTATCTTTGTTTGCGAGATACGAGATACGCTTCACGAGATACGAAAACCGAGGAACGGCGCAAGGCGTTATTTCTGCGCGACGGCAAGCCGGCGATCTTCCAACCGTATCAGCCCCGATCGGACATTGTGCTCAGCCTGCGCATACCGTTCGGCTGTTCCGATGTCCGACCAGTAACCGTTCAGATCATACCCAAGCACCGTGTCGCCTCGCGCGATGGCCGCCACATAGGGATCGATGATCGACGAGGCGACACCCTTCGGCACCTCCCGCAGCAACCGGGGATTCAAGATGTGGATTCCGGCAAACATTCGTGGAACGGTCGGAAGGGAGCTTGAAAGACCTTTC
>JAOUEB010000422.1 GCA_029858925.1 Nitrospira sp. | reverse complement strand
CCGCGCGCTGTACGGCTTCATGTACGGCCATCCCGGCAAGAAGATGCTCTTCATGGGAGGAGAGTTCGGGCAATGGTGGGAGTGGAACCACGACGACAGCCTGCAGTGGCACCTCTGCCAGAATGAGCCACACGCCGGCTTGCAACGGTACGTCCACGATCTCAACTGGCTCTACCGCAACGAGCCTGCGTTGCACGAGGTCGATTTCGATTGGACGGGGTTCCAATGGGTCGATATCAACGACGCCGAACATTCCGTGATCGCGTTTCTCCGAAAAGCCCACGACCAGCAAGACCACGTCGTCGGCATCTGCAACTTCACGCCGGTACCCCGCTACGGATACCGGATCGGGGTGCCTTCACTGAGCTTTTACCGCGAGCTGCTCAACAGCGACGCCAAGACCTATGGGGGAAGCAATATAGGCAACGGAGGAGGGGTCATGGCCGAGCCGATTGCCTCTCACGGATTTCCGAACTCGATCGTTCTCACCTTGCCTCCTCTGTCGGTGCTGTTTCTCAAGGCGTGATGACGGACCGCCTCTGTCATTCTCCGACCCGGCTCGGGACGGGAGTCGTGCGGTCGGATGGCGTCGCGTGCGGATGCCACCGCAAGCCCAAATCGAGGATGCGCTGCAGAAGGGCGGGATAGGGGAACCCAGCCCCCGCGGCGGAATCGGTAAAATCCTCGGCCTTGGCGATCTGGGGATTGGGATTCGCCTCCAGCACATAGATCCGCCCGGCTGGATCAAGCCGAAAATCGATTCTCGCATACCCACTGAGTCCCAGACTGCGGTAGACCCGTTTGGCCACATCGTGAAGGGTCTGCCGCTGTGATTCCGTCAGATCGGCGGCGGCTCCGGAGCGGACGCCGTACTTCTTCTGGTACGATCGGTTCCATTTCACCCGCGCCGTGGCAATTTTTCGAGCTTCGTCCGGCAGTCGGCTCATGTCGAGTTCCCAGACGGGGAACACCTGCAAGCGGCGATTCCCCATCACGCCGACGTAGAGTTCCCGCCCTTCGACATAGCGCTCCACCAATGCCCCGGTGCCGACGCTTTGATGGATGAACCTGACCCTGTCTTGCAGCTTGCCATCATCGTCCACGATGGAGGCCTGCGAGATGCCCAGCGAGGCTTCTTCAGAAACGGACTTCACGATCAAGGGAAACGCCAGCTCCTTCGGCCGCTTGACGGAACGGCCCAACGGAACAGTGACGAACTCCGGGATCGAAATGCGGTGATAGTAGAGAATCTTCTTGGCCACCCCCTTGTCCCGGGCCAGCATCAATCCTCTCGGATTGCAGCCTGAGTAGGGCACCTTCAGCAACTCCAAATACGACACGACATTCTGGTCATACACGGCCACCCCGCTGAATTCCTCCAGGAGGTTGAACGCGATATGCGGCTTCCATTCGTCCACCGCTTGGCGGATCACCCCCAGGTCGTGTTGCACCCCGAGTGGCCGCACCTCGTGCCCCATCTCCCGAAGCGTGCTGACCACGTCGTACTCGGTCTTCCATTCGGCCGCAGCCAGATCGATTCCTTCAACCGAGCCGGGCGGGACCAGATCTTCGTGCATGAGCACGAGGACGCGCAGCGGTTTCATAACGCCACCCGATGATGGCCGCTGTGCAGATAATTCATCGTCTGCACCGTCAGGAGAATCGTGACATCGAGCTTGGCCTTCTCCTCTGGAACGGCCAGGCGGAGATCCTGCTCGCGGCAACGCGACGCGATATCCTCAAACACACGATCGATCGTATATTGATACTCGCCGGTCCACGCCGCCACTTCCCGGCGCACCTCCTGCCTGATGCGGGCCAGAAATTCCGAGGCCGTCTTATTCATCCGACACTCAGGCGCATCGGAGAAAATCCGGCGGAGATCGCGATCGTAAAACGTCGGATGAGGCGTGCCATAATGCGCGCGCTTGTGTTCGTAGTGCGTCCGCAAAGTCTTGCGGAGTCGAGGCAACGAGTCGACGCGCTGTTTGGTCGTGACCAGCGGCCTGGCCCCGGCCAAGGATCCCATCAAACCCTCCATATACTCGAGCTTCTTCAGCGCCGGCCAATCCGCATAGCGTTCCCGCCACTTCGACGCCGGATTCAGCCAGACGGCGAAGGTTTCCGCGAAGTCTTCGTCCGGGTGGCTCTGTGCGTACCACGTATCGAGGTGGAGGACATAGCTCTTGCTGTAGGGCTTAGGGGTATAGAATTTCGGATAGGGCTGGGTCGACCTGCCGAACACCGCTTGACGATCCCGGCGGCGGCGGATGCCGTAGGCGTTTTCCAGCGCATGCCCGGCCTCATGCCGGAGAATGCGCATGCACCACTCCGGCGTGCCGC
>JAOUEB010000025.1 GCA_029858925.1 Nitrospira sp. | reverse complement strand
GCGCTTGGCAAGTTGCTCATCGGAATCGGGGCCGGGATTGTGCTTCTCGGCTTGTTGTTGCTTGCGGTGGATCGTATTCCAGGTCTGGGCGGCGCGTTCAGCTGGCTTGGAAAGCTGCCTGGTGATCTCTCCTACAAGCGCGACAACGTCAGTTTTTATTTTCCCATCGGCACCAGCATCGTCCTCAGTATCGTCCTGAGTCTGCTATTCTATATTGTAGGATGGTTCTTTCGTCGATGATACAGCGTCAGTGTTGTGCCGGTCTGGCCGCATTCGCCCTAGGAATGGGATGCCTGGCGACATCCGAGGCCCAGGCCGCGCCTTCCATCCGTGTGTTGTTGGCGTCGGACGTCCAACGGCTGGAGGTGCAGGCCGATCAGGTCCTATGGGCGACAGATGCGCAGGATCGGGCGCAGGCCCATCGCTCCTTGCTGCGTATCGAACTGCGGGGCCACGGCATATTCCTGAACGGATCCCCCGCTGCCGGTGGTCATGTCACGCTGCGTGCAGGCGATCAGGATCTGAAACTCTGGCTGCCGAGGAAGAACGGCAACGGTACCGGCAATGGAGCATCGATTCAGCTGGGCGATGAGAAGACGGCCCTGCAAGTCAGTGGGTCGGTTCAGGTGGTCAGACGCGGCAAAGGCCTGTTGGTCGTGAATCAGGTCGATCTAGAAGAATATGTGAAGGGAGTGGTGCCGTCTGAGGTCAATTCGTCGTGGCATCCCGAAATGCTCAAGGCGCAGGCAGTCGCGGCCAGGACCTACGCGCTCTACCAGCATATGCTCAGCGCCTCTCGGGATTACGACGTGGCGGCGAGCATTCAGGATCAAGTCTATCGCGGCCGCCAGGGTGTCGATGCGCGGGTGGAACAGGCGGTCGAGTCCACGAGGGGATTGGTGATTACCCATCAGGGCGCGCCGATCTATGCGGCATTTTCCTCGACGGCTGCAGGGATTACGGAAGATGCGATGGTTGTCTGGTCGAAGGACTTGCCCTATTTGAAAGGCGTGGAGTGCCCGTTCGATTTGGAGTCTCCGTACTATCAGTGGAAAGCCTCCTTCACGGTCGAGGGGCTGGAGAAGAATCTGCGGCAACTGGGATTTCCCGTTGGAACGATTGCAACGCTGACGCCGCTCTCCCATAGCCGCGCGGGCCGAGTGGCTACCTTGCGCATCCTGCACTCCAAGGGGGAACTGATCTTGCGGGGCGAGGAACTTCGTAAAGCTGTCGGCTATACAGTCGTGCCCAGCACTCAGTTTACGATTGAATCGTTCGGTCATGACATCGTCCTCACCGGGTATGGCGCGGGCCATGCGGTCGGTTTGTGCCAATGGGGCGCCAAAGAGTTGGCTGAATTGGGCTACTCCTTTTCCAGCATTCTTCGCTATTACTATCCAGGCACGGAACTCCAAAACGCTGCTTTGACCCAGGCGCCTCCGGCTCCTCCGACTTCTGCTTTCTGATGCAACTCTCCGAGTTCGATTTTCCGTTCGATCCGTCCCTCGTCGCCGCACAGCCGGTGATTCCTCGTGACCGCGCGCGATTGTTGTGCCTGGATCGAACGACACAGGCACTCACCCATCGTCATGTGGCCGATCTTCCTTCCCTGCTCAATCCGGGGGATTTATTGGTCGTCAACGATACGAGGGTCATGGCTGCGAGGATAGCGGGGAAGAAACTGCCGTCGGGAACGATGGTCGAGGTGCTGTTCGTCAAAGATCTCGGTCACGATGTCTGGGAGGTGATGGTTAAGGGGACGTTCCATCCCGGCCAGGTCATCGAATTTGATCGGCGGTCCCGCGCGACGATTGTGAAACGGGATGTGACCGGCACACAGGTGCGAATCGAGAGTCCGATTCCTGTGCCCCAGCTGCTGCGCGAGAGCGGGCGGATGCCGCTGCCGCCCTATATTAAGCGTCCACCCAGCCGGGAAGATCATGACTGGTACCAAACGCTCTTTGCGAAACACGAGGGTGCGATCGCCGCGCCGACCGCAGGGCTGCACTTTACCGCGGAGCTTCTCTCGCGGCTGGAGGAACGAGCTATTCAGGTAGCTATGATTACGCTGCACGTGGGCCCAGCGACGTTCAAGCCAGTTACAGTGGAGCGGATTGAGGACCATCAGATGGGAGCAGAGTATTTCGAGATCGGTGACGAGACGGCCCGCGCCATTGCGCGGACCAAGCAGGCGGGGCGGCGCGTGGTGGCGGTCGGTACTACGGTCGTCCGCACGCTCGAAACGGCGGCTCGCGAAACAGGCGCGGTCGCGCCGATGTCAGGCGAAAGCCGGCTCTTCATTACGCCCGGTTTTCAATTCAAAGTAGTCGATGCCCTCATGACGAACTTCCATCTTCCCAAAACCACGCTCGTCATGCTGGTCTCGGCCTTTGCCGGGACCGAGTCGATGCGGAAGGCCTACGCCGAAGCGGTCCGGGAGCGCTATCGCTTCTACAGCTACGGCGACGCGATGCTGATTCTGTAACGATCGGTTTCGCTTTTCTTGCCTGCTGTCTTCAATGCCGTAGAATCCAAACGAGCTCGGTGGCGTCCAACTCAAATACGGTGGGTGTTGGATAGCACAGCGCGACCATTATTTGATTGGGCTTGAATGTGGATCAATCCAGTGCGTAACGAATAGCCTCACAGAGGCTGTAAGTGCGTTGAAGCGAATGGTTTACGATATCGAAGCCGATCCTACCTTGCCTACACCTGAATACAGTTGATCACAGCAGCTCGCGGTGGATCTTGGTTGGGACCTTGGCTTTGAGCGCTTCTTGATAGGCGGCCAGGGCGCGCTGTTGTTTCTGGAACAGCATGTCCTGCAGCGCGCGGTCTTTGGCCGGTGCGGCAGTGGGATCTTGCAGCTTCGTTGTAAGCGCTTGTCCTTCCGCAATTTCCCAGGGGGTCAGGGCCACGCTGTCGCGCACGATCAGCCGCGCCTTGCCGGCCAGAATTTCTTGCTGTTGCATGGCCTCGAACGCAGATGGGGTCCAGTGGTTGGCGGCGAGCAGGCGTCGATAGAGTTCGGGATCGAACGCGCCGTTTTTATGAAAATCCGGAATTTGAACGATCATATCGCGCAGGTCCGTATCGGAGACCGTGATGCCCATGTCTCGCGCGGCGATGACCCAAAGGCGGTTCTCGATCAGTTGATCGACCACGATCTGTTTGAAGGCTTCTTCCTTTATTTCACCGGCGCCTTTTTCTTTATAGCTGCGGTACATGAATTCAAACGCTCGCTTGAACTCATCGCGTGAGACGGTGAGATCGCCGACATCGGCGACGGCGTTGCCTGATCGTTCGTCGAAGCCCCACCATCCCATCGTGATCACGAAGACCAGAGCCAAGAGGCCTATGATGGATTTGAGTAACCACGGATAGTTGTGCGAAGAGTCACGGAGTATCTTAATCATGCAATCCTCTCATTCGTTTCAATAACCGACCGATTTTACTTGCGCGCCGCGCTGAAGGCAAGATGCTACAGGGAAGGAGTGAGCCGGGGCTGAATAGCGAGTGCCTGCGCGGCCTGATGCGTCAGCGGTCGAAGGTGTTCATGGAGCAAAGTCTGCAACGTTCCGGAGTTCTGGGGGCCTTGGGGGACATCAAAAAGAATGTTATGCAGAAAGAGTGGTCTTTGTTTGTGCCGATTGTGCTATTTTGTTATACTTTGCCACTAATTATAAGGAGATTCCTTGACGGGGGATGGGCTGACCTCGCAGTTGCCGGAACGTACGGTGTATCCGAAGGCCCATGTCCTGAATCGGTTCATTGCGAAATTGATCGACTTGTTTCTTGTCGTCGCCGCAAACCAAATCGCTCCTCCAGTGGGGTTTCTTTCCGGGCTGGCCTACATTTTGATTGCGGATGGGTTTGCGGGCGGCAAGAGTATCGGCAAACGGTTGGTCGGCCTGCAGACCATGCGCGTGGACAGCCGGGATGCGGCAGGGTTTCGAGAGTCGATCGTTCGGAATCTGCCGTTGGGCTGCGCACAGATCGCCTTTGCGATTCCATGGGTCGGTTGGGTGGCGTCGGTGGCGATTTTGGCGTTTGAAGGTTTTCTGATTATCGGGAATGAACAGGGTCGGCGGCTCGGCGATGAAGTGGCCAGGACCCATGTGTTGGACGCCGGACAGTTGGCAGTTCCAGACTGATAAGTAGGGCGGACAGGCTCGGCGCAAGATCGCCAGGCCATGATGAAGGGAGAGAAGCCGTGGGGTTCACGGGAGATATATTCGGATGGTTCTCCGACGACCTGGCGATCGATTTAGGCACCGCCACAACTTTGGTCTATGTCCGGGGAAGAGGCATCGTCCTGAACGAGCCGTCCGTGGTGGCGGTCGAAAAGAAGACGGAAAAGGTGCTGGCCGTCGGCGCCGAAGCGAAGAAAATGCTCGGACGCACCCCGGGCAACATCGTGGCGGTTCGGCCCATGAAAGAAGGCGTGATCGCCGATTTTGAGATGGCCGAGCAAATGCTCAAGCATTTCATCCGCAAATCACACAATCGCAGTGCCTTCGTCCGGCCGCGCATCATCATCGGTGTGCCGTCCCGCATCACGCAGGTCGAGCAGCGGGCCGTGCGTGATTCGGCGGAGCTCGCCGGCGCGCGCGAGGTCTATCTGATCGAAGAGCCGGTTGCTGCGGCGATCGGGTCCGGGTTGCCGATCACCGAGCCGTCCGGCAACATGGTCGTCGATGTCGGGGGCGGCACGACGGATATTGCCGTCATCTCGCTCGGCGGGATCGTGTACAGCGAATCCGTGAAGGTCGCCGGCGACCGGATGGACGAAGCGATCATGAATTACATCAAGAAAAAATATAATTTGCTCATCGGCGAACATATGGCGGAACGGATCAAGTTCGAGATCGGGTCCGCCTATCCGTTTGAGGAGCGGAAGACGATGATGATCAAGGGCCGCGATTTGATTTCGGGCATCCCGCGCACGCTCGTCGTCGACGACGCCGAAATCCGCGAAGCCTTGCAGGAACCGATCGGGACCATCGTCAATGCGATCAAGATCGCATTGGAAAACACTCCGCCGGAATTGGCGGGGGATATCATCGACCGCGGCATCGTATTGACCGGCGGAGGGTCGCTCCTCAAGGGGATGGATACGCGGTTCAGAGAAGAGACGAACTTGCCGATCATTACGGTGGACGACCCACTCACTTCCGTGGTGTTGGGAGTGGGAAAGATCTTGGACGAACTGGATCTTCTTCGGAAAGTATCGGTTATGTCACAAGCCAACAACCTCCGGTAAAGGTTCCATCCCTCATGCGGATGGTCAATTTTCGACTACCCTACAATACGGGGCGCATCGCCCTCGTGCTTGCCGCCGTCCTCTTGGTCGGCTTTCTGCTGTTGCCCAGCCAACTCCAGGGTGTATTCCAAGAGGTCGGAAGCCCGATTGGATGGGTCTTGAGCTGGCCCCTTCGAGCGGCGGCGAGTGTCCAAGAGGGCATAGCCGATTTCTGGGGCGGTTTCGTCGCGTTGCGCGGGGTCGCGGAAGAAAACAAGGAATTGCGGAAGGAACTAGAACATCTCAAGGGGCAGAACAGCCAGCTGCGCGAGGCGGCGGTGGCGACGGAACGGCTGACGGCGTTGCTGGAATTCAAGACGCGCGCGGAATTGTCAATGGTAGCGGCGCAAGTGATCGGTCGCGACACAGGGAATTGGTACCGCACGATCATTCTGAATAAAGGCGAGTCGGACGGATTTAAATCGGACATGGGTGTGATTACGTCTGCCGGTGTGGTGGGCCGCATCGTCAAGACCACAGCCGCCACGTCGGTGGTGTTGTTGGTGACGGACCCGAATAACGCGATCGCTGGCTTGGTTCAGCGGACGAGAGACGAAGGAATTGTCGAAGGGACCACCCAAGGGATGGCCCGGCTGAAGTATATCCCGTTGTTGTCGAATGCGCGGCCTGGCGATCGGGTGGTGACTTCCGGGCTGGTCGGAGGGTTTCCCCGTGGCCTGGCTATCGGGACGATCACGAGGATCAACAAAGATGAAGAGGCGCTGTTCCAGTTTGCTGAACTGACTCCGGATGTCGATGTCGGGCGGGTTGAAGAAGTCTTGGTCATCCAGTCTCCAAATGTTCAGGCCGAAGGGGAGCAGCTTGGCGTTCCGGCGGTGAGGCCGAAGTCATGAAAATGGCGGTGCTGGCGACTCTTATTGCGGGGTTAGTCTCGGTCCAGTCCATCCTCTTGCCCCATATGATGGTATGGGGAGTGATGCCGGACATTGGACTGATTGCGGTGTGCCTGGTCGGCCTGTTCGGGGGAGAACTCGAAGGGTTGCTGCTGGGGCTGGCTCTGGGGTGGATCATGAGCTTGTTTTCTGCTGCCGATCTGGCCACCAGCATGATGACGAAAGGGGCCGTCGGGTATGTTGCCGGTCTCGCCGGGCGCCATGTCGTATATCTAGCGCCGGCGGTCTTTGTGCTGTGGATCCTCGCGATATCGTGCGTGGCCGGACTGGTTACGGCCGCATTGCTCAATCTTAGCGACCAACAAGACTGGTGGTGGGCGGTCAGGGCCGTTGTGGCGCCCCAGGCTGTGATGGATGCCGTGGCGGGCGGTGCGCTCTACTGGCTGCTGTGGAGCCGACTGAATATCGAACGGTGGGTTTCCGAATATCGGACGTAGGCGGATCGTATGGCGTTGGCGCATGCTGCAGAAACCGAATTCGGCGATTTCTATCGCCGGCTCATGATTCTTCGGGTGGGACTTCTTCTGGTTGTTGCTCTCCTCGGCCTTCGACTGTGGCATTTGCAAATCCGGGAGGGTCCGTACTACCGGGATCTCTCGGAAAACAATCGCACCAGACAGGTGCTGCTCGAGCCGGCTCGCGGCCTCATCTATGACCGGCATGGGGTGCTTTTGGCGAATAATGTGTCGAGCTTCAGTTTGTATGTCACGTTGGAAGATGTGAAGGATCGTGAGGTGCTGGTTGAACAACTGGCTGACCTGCTCAGCTTGGACCCGGATCTCATCCGAAAGAAGTTGGCGGTCAAGGGCGGCAAACTCCTGCCGCGTAAGATCAAGGATCGGATGACGCTCCGTGACGCCATGCTGGTGGAATCCCATCGCTTGGATCTTCCGGGTGTCATGGTGGAGGTTGAGTCGCAACGCAATTATCCGGGGGGGGTGACGGCAGCCCATATTCTGGGCTATGTCGGAGAAATTTCGTCCGAGCAACTGGACAAGCCGGAGTTTTCTGGCCTGCATCAAGGCAGCGTCGTCGGACAATATGGGGTGGAAAAATCGTTTGATCGCCATGTGCGCGGCCTGGCCGGCCGGAAAAGCATCGAGGTCGATGCGGTTGGGCACGAAAAACAAGCGGCCGTCGTCGAGAAGCCGCAGGCGGGAAACGATCTCTATTTGACGATCGACATTCGACTGCAGAAAGTGGCGGAGGAGTTGCTGGGCCAGGAATACGGCGCGATTGTGGCGTTGGACCCGACCAATGGTGATATCCTTGCCATGGCCAGCCGTCCAGCGTTCGATCCGAACGTGCTCTCGCGGGAACTGACGCCCAAGCAGTGGGTCGAGATCGTCCAGGATGAAGGCCGCCCGCTGAACAATCGGGCCTCCCAAGGACAGTATCCTCCCGGTTCCACGTTCAAGGTTCCGATGGCGGTGGCCGCGCTGGAGACGAAGACCATGTCGCCGTCCAGCACGGTGTTTTGCAACGGGGGCTATCAGTTCGGGAAACGGATCTACCACGATTGGAAAGCGAGCGGGCACGGGGCCGTCAATCTTCACGATGCCCTCGTACATTCGTGCGATGTCTATTTCTACACGGTGGGACAGCGCATGGGCATCGACGTCATGGCCGAGTTCGGCAAGGAATTCGGATTGGGGCAGGGAACGGGTGTGGAGCTGCCGTCCGAACGGTCCGGCATTATGCCCTCGATCGCCTGGAAGCAGAAGGTGAAGAAAGAGGTGTGGCTGCCTGGTGAAACGGTCTCGGCGGCGATTGGTCAAGGCTATGTGACGGTTACCCCGCTGCAAATGGCGAGCGTGATCGGTACGGTCGCCAATAACGGGGTCAATTACCGGCCCCGCTTGGTGCATGCCGTGATGGATCGGGCAACCGGCAATCTGCAAGAGCTGCCGGCGGTTCCGCGCGGAAAGATCAAAGCGAAGCCTGAGACGTTTCGCATCATCAAAGAAGCCCTGGCCGACGTCGTCAAGGTCGGCACGGCGACCAGGGCCAAGTCTTCGCTGGTCACGATTGCCGGGAAAACGGGAACGGCGCAGGTGGCGGCCCTCAGAACGGGACCGGAGGAGAGTATCCCCAAAAAGTTCCGAGACCATGCTTGGTTTGTCGCCTTTGCCCCGGTGGAGTCGCCGAAGATTGCGGTGGCCGTTCTGGGCGAGCATATGGGACACGGCGGGTCCGCTGCGGCGCCCCTGGCAAAAGAAGTGATTGAAACGTATATGAAGCTGGCCCCGCAGATGACGACGGTGATTTCAGGGTCTTCTACGGCGGGACAGTCTCGGCGATCGTTGGAAGAGTCATGATCGATCGATTGACGGATTCGCGCGGCTTCGATGGCTTCGATCTCCGCTACATAGGGCTGATCCTGGCCATTCTCGCCCTCGGCGTGCTCTCCATTCATAGCGTCACCCACGATCAACAGGGCGGCATCGCGCCCTATTATGTCAAACAGCTGATATGGATCGGTCTGGGAGCGGCGGCCTTCCTCGTGATGTGGGCATGGGACTATCACAGCATTGCGCGCCTGGCGTATCCGGCGTATGGGTTGGTGCTGCTGATGCTGCTGTTCGTGCTGTTCGAGGGGCGGGCGAGCAAGGGCGCGCAGCGGTGGATTGCGATGGGGCCGTTCAGTATTCAGCCGTCGGAGTTTGCCAAGCTCGTGCTCATCTTGGTGTTGGCGCACTACTATTCGAAGGCGCCTCGCGCCGGGTGGCTGCAGCGTGTGATCGTGCCGGGGCTGCTGATGCTGCCCGGACTTGTCCTGATCCTGAAACAGCCGGATTTGGGAAGCGGGTTGAGCTTCGTCGCGGTGTATGCGGCGATGTTGTTGATGGTCGGAGTCCGGTCCCAAGCGCTGGGCGTCATTCTGCTCTTCTCGGTCATGCTCTTTCCCTTCGCCTGGGAGGGGGTATGGGGGTCCTTGCATGATTACCAGCGACAGCGCATTATGGCGTTCGTCGATCCGGGCTACGACCCTGGTGGAAAGGGGTATCACGCGTTGCAATCGAAAATTGCGATCGGGTCCGGGGAACTGACGGGCAAGGGACTCTTCGGCGGCACGCAAAGCCAGCTGAAGTTCTTGCCTGAAGGGCATACCGATTTCGTGTTTGCGGTGTACGCGGAAGAATGGGGGTTTCTCGGCGTGCTCGTGTTGCTGGCGCTCTTCATCGCGCTGATCTGGTTGGCGCTCGACATTGCATCCAAGGCGAAGGATCAGCTGGGGGCCCTGCTTGCGGTCGGGATCGTGGCGATGCTGTGTTTCTGCGTCGTGGTCAATATCGGCATGACGGCGGGGATGTTTCCGATCGTCGGGATTCCCCTTCCGCTGGTAAGCTATGGCGGCAGCGCCACGATTATGATGATGGCGTCGCTGGGACTGTTGTTGAACGTGAAGCGAAGACGGTTG
>JAOUEB010000421.1 GCA_029858925.1 Nitrospira sp. | reverse complement strand
CTACGGGCAGAACAATCTGTACCATGCGCGGGAAGCGGCCTACATTTGCGGCATCATGGCGTCGGAGTTGGGACTCGACGTCAAGTTGGCGCGGCGCGGCGCCTTGCTCCATGACATCGGCAAAGCGGTCAGCCACGAGGAAGAAGGGCCGCACGCCATGCTGGGGGCCGAGATTGCCAAAAAATACGGCGAATCTCCGAAGATCGTGAACGCGATTGCCGCGCACCATGAGCAGGTGGAGCCGCTGTGTCCGGAGAGCGTGCTGGTGGCTGCGGCTGAGGCGCTCTCGGCGGCCCGACCGGGAGCCAGGCGGGAAGCGCTGGAGTCCTACGTGAAACGGTTGGAGAAACTTGAATCGCTGGCCACGGGACAAAAGGGCGTGCAAAAGGCTTACGCAATCCAAGCGGGGCGTGAAATCCGCGTGATCGTGCGGCAGGAAGACATCACTGATGCCGAATCGTTCCAACTCTCCCGCGAGTTGGCGAAGAAAATCGAACAGGAACTGACTTATCCAGGGCAAATCAAAGTGACCGTCATTCGGGAAAGCCGGTACGTGGAATACGCGAGATGAAGGTTCTGTGTATCGGCGATATCATGGGCGAACCGGGACGGCGGGCCGTGGCCCGCACGCTGCCACGCCTGGTTGCGCAGCGCCAGATCGATGCGGTGATCGGAAACGGCGAGAATGTCGCCGGCGGATTTGGCATTACGCCGGAATTGGCCGAAGAGTTGTTCGAAATGGACCTCTCGGTGATTACCACGGGCAACCATGCGTGGGATAAGAAGGAAGTGCTCGATTATTTCCCGCGCGAACCCCGCCTGCTGCGGCCCGCGAACTATCCGCCCGGAGTGCCCGGCAAAGGCAGCGTGATCGTTGAAACCGCAGGCGGAGAACGGCTGGCGGTGCTTCAGCTGATGGGACGGGCCTACATGCCGACGATCGATTGCCCGTTTCAAACGGCCAAGCGTGAATTGTCGCGATTGAAACAGGAGACATCGATAGTGATCGTCGATATGCATGCGGAAGCCACGTCTGAAAAAATGGCTATGGGCCACTATTTGGATGGTGAGGTCACAGCGGTGGTCGGCACGCATACCCATGTGCAAACGGCCGACGATCAGATTCTGCCCAAGGGAACGGCCTATATCACCGATATTGGGATGACCGGTCCGCTGCATTCGGTGATCGGAGTAAAAAAGGAACTGGCGATCGAGAAGTTTCTGACCGGCATGCCGCGCCGTTTTGAAGTCGCATCCGGTCCATCGGTCTTCTGCGCGGTATTGCTGGAGCTCGACACGCGGTTGGGCAAGGTCATCGCGTTTGAGCGGATCCGCATCATCGATTGAAGGAGAGCCGCTACGAGCCGCACTCGCTTCTTTCCATCGTCCGGTGACTCCTCGTCGAAACGGATTCTCACCGTCTCGGAACTGACCGGTCTGGTTCGGACATCCCTAGAATCTGATTTCTCCGAGGTCTGGCTCGAAGGAGAAATTTCCAATCTGCGCGCGCCCGGGTCCGGGCACCTCTACTGCACGCTCAAAGACGATTTCAGCCAGATGCGGGCCGTGATCTTTCGATCAACCGCGCTTCGATTGAGGTTTGGGTTGGAGGACGGGCTGCATGTCGTTGTGCGGGGACGAGTGACGGTGTACGAGCCGCGCGGGGAATATCAGATCGTTCTTGAACATGTAGAACCCAAGGGCCGCGGCGCGCAGCAGTTGGCATTCGAGCAGCTCAAGACTCGCTTGGCTGCCGAGGGGCTCTTCGACCAGGATCGCAAAAGGCCCTTGCCGGCATTCCCTCGAACCGTCGGTATTGTGACGTCCTCTACCGGGGCGGCTGTCAGGGACATGATCACGGTCTTGCATCGCCGCTGTCCCATCCTCAACATCGTCATCGCGCCGGTGTCGGTGCAGGGAGAGGGGTCCGCTGAACAGATCGCCTCGGCCTTGCGATCGTTGAGTGAAGGGGGCCTTGTCGAGGTCATCATTGTGGGGCGGGGCGGCGGCTCTTCGGAAGACCTCTGGAGCTTCAACGACGAGCTGGTTGTGCGCGCGATTGCGGCATCGCCCATTCCGGTCGTGTCGGCCGTTGGGCACGAAACGGACGTCACGCTCGCTGATTTCGCGGCTGATCTTCGGGCGCCGACACCTTCGGCTGCCGCAGAGGCCGTCGCGCCGGTGTTGAGTGAGGTCGTCGATCACCTCGGTGAACTGTCGACTCGCTGTCGGCATGCCGTGAGTCATCGCTGCGTAGCCGATCGGAAACAGCTCGATCTCATCGTCGCCCATATCGCGAACGTTCGATACCGGGTGCTGGAGGAAATGCAGCAGGTGGATGGAGCGGT
>JAOUEB010000024.1 GCA_029858925.1 Nitrospira sp. | reverse complement strand
ACACGACATGGCGAAATGACCGGTCGGCTACATGCCCTTGATCTCTTGCCCCTTGATCAGCACGGCCCCCCTGGTCACGATACGCTCTCCCTGTGTAAGCCCATCGAGGATGCGTAACTGGTCTGGCGAGATGTTGGCGGTCTTGACCTCCCGTTTGACGTACCGATGCTCATCCTCCAGCACATACACAAACTGCTTCCCGTCGACTTCCAATACCGCCTCGCGCGGCACCGTCAGAAATTTCGCGGCATCACTGACGTCCAATTGCAATCGCGCGAACATTTCTGGTTTCAACTTGCGAGACTTGTTGTTGACCTGGGCACGAACCTTGATCGTCCTGGTCACGGGATCGACGAGGTCGCCCACGGCCGTGACTTTCGCCGGAAACTCCATGTCCGGGTAGGCCACGACTTTCACCATGGCCGACTGCCCTTCCCGCACCAGCCCCAGGTCCTGCTCGTACACATCGGCCACGACCTGCAGCAGATCCAGGTCGGCGATCGTAAACAGCACAGGGTCCGAATCCCCGGTGACTGACTGTCCCGGAGTCACGGCGCGCTCCACGACGATGCCGGTCAACGGGCTTTTCATCTCAAACCGCGACGTGATCTGTTGCTTGTCCGGCGGCTCCTCCAACTCTTCGGCGGCGACGCGCAACGAAAGCAGCCGCTCTTTGGCACGTCGAAACTCAGCCCGCGCCTTGACCAACTGGTTTTCCGCTTGCTTGAGATCATTCAGCGCCATCGCTTTATTTTCATAGAGATCCTTCGCCAATTCATACGCCCGTGTGTCGTATTGCAGTTCGGACTCCTCCTTGACGTAATCCGAATACGACTGCGCGATATCGGGACTATCGACCACGAGCAAGATGTCACCCATCTTCACGCGATCTCCCAGATGGGCCCGCACTTCCACGACCCGACCCCGTAAGGGAGAGGAGATCCGAGAGTACCGGTCCTCACCATAGGCCACCTTGCCTGAGAGTGTCAGGCCTTGGCGGGACGAGCCGAATTCCACCAGCGTCGTCTCGACCTGCGGTTGTGTGTCGACCGGTGCCGGTCCCTTCTTGCCAGGCTGGGGCGTCGCCGCAGCCATGGGAGGAGGCTCACTTGGGCCGCAGGCTGATAGGAAGAGAACGGTCGCGGTCAAGATCGACGCGACGGCTACGCTCGCCATGCGGCCTGACCGCCGCCGATGCCTGAGCAGGCTCCTCATCGCTCAACCTCAACCATGAACTTCCGGCTCACCACGTGATGTCCTGCCCGACCGCACTTTCCAATTGGAGCACGTTCCGCTGATAATTGAACAACGCCTCGAAATAATTTTGTTGGATCGTCCTCGACGTCCTAGCCGCATCAAGCAGATCCAGCAGCGTGGCCCCGCCCCGTTCGTAGGCGCGTTCGACGATCGTCAACGTCGCGCGCGCATCCTCGAGCACTCCCTCCAGAAACGCTTCCACTAATCGGCGACTTTGAATCAGGTTTCGATAGGCCACATCCACTTCGTTCTCCACCTGATTCAGGGTCCCCATGAGATCGGCTTCCGCCATCTGCACCGCCGCATCCGCTTGCATGATACCGCCCTGGTTCCGATTGAACAATGGCAGCGGCAGCCCGAAGTTGAGCGCCACCTGATTCGAATTGTCCGGCCCACGAGGCCCTTGGACCGCATACCCCGCCCCAATGGTCACGTCCGGAACCCGATAGGCCTTTGCAAGCTCGCGATCAGCTTCCCGCTGAGAAAATATCAGCCGTTTGGCACGGAGATCAGGGCGCGCGTCCATGGCGACCACGCGCAATCTGGCCATGTCGGGATCCAGACGCTTGAATTCGAGGTTCGTGGTGAGTTCCATCCGGACCGCAGCGGAGAGCTTCAGCAGTTGGCGAAGGTCCCCGCGTGCCGTCTCACCTTCCTGAAGCGATTGAATCACCTGGGATTGAAAATCGATAAACTGAAGCCGGATGCGAATCAGATCCACTTCCGCGATGTAGCCCTTCTTGAAGCGAATCGTGTTGATCTCGAGGATTCTGGAAAACCGATCCCGATTCTCCTCCGCCAGCGCCAATCGACGTTGCGCCAGCTGAATACGGTAATAGGCTTCCTTCACCGTATAGCTGAGTTGACGAACCGCATTCTCAAAATCGGCCTCCGCCGACTGAGTGCCGAAGCCAGCGCTTTCCATGCGATAGCCACGTTTCCCTGCCAGCTCGAACAACTGTTGGATTTGGCCGACCACTTGCCCGCCGCTCGACAATGTGCGCCCCTCCGTATAGGAGCTGAGCGTCCCGATCGACGCGACCGGATTCGGGAACAACCGCGCGGTAATCTCCTGTCCCTTTCGTGACTCGATTCCGAACTTGGCAATCAAAAGATCCAGATTCTGTCTAAGAAAGAGTCCCATCGCCTCATCAAGGCTCAATTGCAGACTCTGCGCCGGCGGGGTCGGCATGGCGTAAGAAAACCGCTCGGCACTCGTCTCGCTCGCCGATCCAGCCAGCACCGATGCGCCGCCCAATGGAGCGATCCACATGACGGCGAGGAAACCAGCCGCCCACAGTCGAGCAACGACTGCGGGCGGACGGTCAGAGACTCGGATAACATCCCTATACATGTGATAGAGCTGGGCTAACGACGCCGACGGGAGGCGACGGATGACAACACGAGGTCGCAACGGAAGCACTCATGGTGTGGAGCCTAAGAGCATTTGCGGCAGGCATCCGCACTGCGCCGGGTTGAATCGGTCTCGCGCACCGGGATGGAACGGCGGGGCAGGGCAATGCGATCAGCTATCCAACCCATTCCTGGAGTCGGTATCCCGTAGATGTTTTCTGACCCGCACTTTCTCATGATGCTTGCGGAGCAGCTGCCGGCGAATGACATCCCGATCTTCTGCGACGATTCGGACCAGCCGATCCACATCCTCCGCATGCTCCCGAACCAGCTCGGACAATTTTTGCAACTGCCCCTCCAGCCGCTCAACGCGCCACGCCAGGTCGCTCGCGGACTCCCTCGGCTTAACGGGAGACTTCACCGCGGACTTGGGATTGTTTCGAAGGGCGGCCACAACAACGTCGCGCTTCATGCTCACTCCTTTGATCAGTTCAGTATGGGGGCAGGCACCACGCAATCCCGATGGCTAGTATTATCCGCAAGGAATGGGAAGTCAATGATTCCGCTTTCTTTCTATTTGACTCCGGTCCTGCTAGAATTCGCCGCATGAAGAACATCCTCACGATGGTCCTCGCCGGCGGCAAGGGGGAGCGGCTTTTCCCCCTGACGGATCAACGCGCCAAGCCGGCGGTTCCGTTCGGAGGCAAATACCGCATCATCGACTTTACCTTGAGCAATTGCCTGAATTCTGGCCTCCGGAAAGTCTCGGTCCTCATTCAGTACAAATCCCATTCGTTGGATCGTCACATCCGGACCGGTTGGAATATCCTGAACACCGAGTTGGGAGAGTACATCGCCTCGGTCCCGCCTCAACAGCGGATCAGTGAAGATTGGTATCGAGGGACCGCCGATGCCGTGTATCAGAACCTATTCTTGATCGACGCGGAAGATCCCGAGTTTCTCCTCGTGCTGGCCGGCGACCACATCTACAAGATGAACTATGCCGAAATGTATTATTGGCTGCTTGCTAAAAAGGCTGATGCGGTCGTCGGGGCCATCGATGTCCCCATTCAGGAAGCGACGCGTTGCGGGGTTATTTCGGTCGACAACGACTATCGCATTACTCGCTTCGATGAGAAACCCGCCAACCCCACCCCCCTGCCCAACGACCCAACCCATGCATTTGCATCGATGGGCATCTACCTATTCCGCACGGAAGCCATTCGCGAACATCTCATGGCCGACGCTCAGGAGGACAGCGCTCACGACTTTGGGAAAAACATCATTCCCCGAATGATCAAGGAGCGGCCGATTTATGCCTTCAAGTTTCAGGATGCAAACAAGAAAGCCGTCCAATATTGGCGCGACGTCGGAACACTCGATGCGTATTGGGAGGCCAATATGGATCTGATCGCCGTCGATCCTCTCTTCAACCTCTACGATCCCGAGTGGCCGATCCGCACCTATCAAGGGCAATTTCCTCCGGCCAAATTCGTCTTTTCGCAGGACTATCAGGGAGGCCGCATGGGCGTCGCGCTCGATTCGATCGTCTGCGGCGGCTGCATCGTGTCCGGCGCGCGGGTGCACAATTCCGTGCTGTCGCCCAACGTCCGTGTCCTGGACCATGCCGACGTCCGCGAATCCATCCTCATGGGGAACGTCGTCATCGGCGAACATAGCCGTGTGCGGCGCGCCATCATCGACAAGGATGTGACGATCCCCCCCCACTCGGAAATCGGCTACAACCGTGACGCCGACGCCCAGAGATTTACCGTCACGGAATCGGGCCTGGTCGTGATCTCAAAGGGAATGAAACTGCATGCCGCCGTCGATTCATCCGGTTGACCTCATCGCCTCCCTCCGCCAGAAACATCTGACGCCGGCCATCGTGTTTCTTACGTCTCGCCGTGCCTGCGACGAAGCGATGGAGTCGTTCAACCATGCCGATATCGTGCTTCCTCCCGTGCGCCAAGACGCGATTGCTGCGGCGCTCGAGCGGGTCATCACGCAATATCCCAGCGTCGCCGATCATCCGCTCATTCCCACAGTGCAGCGAATCGGCGTGGCGGCCCATCATGCCGGCCACTTGCCATCCTGGAAAATCGCCATCGAAGAATTGATGCGGCAGGGCTGTCTCGACGCCGTGTTCGCCACAACCACGTTGGCCGCCGGCGTCGATTTTCCTGCCCGCACGGTGGTCATCACCCAATCCAGCATCCGCAAATCGCGCGACTTCGCCGACCTCACCATCGGTGAAGTGCAGCAGATCGCCGGGCGGGCCGGCCGCCGTGGGAAAGATCAGGTAGGGTTTGCCGTTGTGACGCCCTCTCCCTATATTGATCTCGGCATCCTCACCAAGGGCTTTACCGGGCATCCGGAATCCATCGACAGCCAATTCATCATCAGCTATCCCATGGTGCTCAACCTCCTGAAGGCCCACCCCCACGAGCAAATTCAAGCGATCCTGGCCAAAAGCTTCGCCCAATTCCAGCTCAACCAGCGGGCCGAGCTGTTGGAACGGAAGCTGGATACGCTCCATGAGCAGATGGAACCGTTCGGCCCCCGCGTCTGCACCGATTGGATTACCCAGTGGCAGACCTTCGATCAAGTCAGAAGGCAACGGCCGCAGCGCCACCAAGTTCGCCGGCATGAATCGCCTGAGCTGTCCGCCCGCTTCCATTTCATGACGCCGGGACGTGTGGTCGGGCTCGCGAGAGGACGCGGGATCGTGCTTCGCCAATACCGCAGCAAGGGCCAGAAAAATCCGATGGTCTCCGTTCTGCGGCTGGACGGCGCCGTGACGGAATGTCCCGCGTCCAACGTGGGCGACATCTTTGACCGGCTGTTCGAATGCGACGAAACTCCCGCGTTTCCCTGGTGCTCGGCAACTGCGTTTGACGAACTCAGCTCTCAGCTGACGGAACTCCCCACCCGGCTGCCGATCCTGCCCATTATGGTGCCCAAAGATTCGGAAGTACTCCCGGATGCAATCGTCCAATCGCTTGGCGACTTTCCCTGCCCAAGCTGTCCCTCGCGGCCGGCCTGCCAGAAGGACTTTGCGACCGCGCTCCGTCTCCGCCAGGAGCAACAACGCCACACCAAATCCATCCAGGCACTACGGGCCAGTTTGTGGCATCGGTTCCAAGAACGAATTGAGGTACTCCAGAAGTTCGGCTATCTGACGCCATCCGCGCATCTTACAGACGAGGGAGAATGGGCGCGGCTGATCCGTATCGACCATTCACTGCTCATTACTGAGCTGATTAGAGCCGAAGCCTTTAGCGGCGCTGACCCTGCTCTCCTCACCGGCGTCATGGCCAGCATCACGCATGACAACGACCGCCCCGGCTCCTTTCCGCGCATCAGCTCCGGAATGAGTTCCCTCTTGGGCCAGGTGCGAAAACTAGCGGAGAGTCTGTCTCCCTATGAAGATCCTCCGCTCCTGAGAGCGGATGTCGCGGCCTTAGCCGAACGCTGGATCGCCGATCCCGCACTCACCTGGATCGGCCTCTGCCGCTCGACGACGATGGCAGAGGGCGATATTTATCGGCTGCTTGCTCGAACCTTGGAGTTTTTGTCGCAGATTCATACCCTGCGCGCCACCCATCCGGGCTTGGCCGATACGGCATCACGCGCGATCGCTCTGATTCGCCGCGGCGTACTGGAGGAATTACCGTGAACCAGATAGGACTGAGCACCGAGGACTCAGGACTGAGTTGGGCTGCGACGCAGTCCTCAGCACTCAGTCCTCAGCACTTCAAATCATGACTATTGAAGAACTCGAACAGCTGCTCGCTCAGCAACCGGTCGCGGTCCTGCACCGCTTGTCACGCGGTCGTGTCCATCGGCACTTTCGCGCCGGCAAACTCCGTCTGATCGAGCTGATTCTCCAGCATTCGAGCCAGAATCTCGCAGGCCTCGAATCTGATCTACAGGCGCTGATCGCAGAACGGCAATCTCACCCACAGCCCCCCCAGCCTCCGGCTCGCCCGGCAGCCCGCGCAACAGTTTCCCCTCCGAGAAGAACGGCGCCTCGCGGAGGAGAGCCGGAAACCACCGAAGCCGCTGTGTCGTTGGCCACCTGGCTGGAAGGAATCGGCGTTCCGCCTCCACAGCCGTTCGTGCCGGACCCTTGGCAGGAAGAAGCCTTGGCTGCGCTGAATGAAACGGACGTCGTCGTCAGCGTCCCGACCGGGAGCGGAAAAACCTACGTGGCGGTAGAAGCGGCGAAGCGGGCAATGGAAGACAATCGCACGGTCATCTACACCTCACCGCTGAAAGCCTTGTCCAACACCAAATATACAGAGTTTTCCAGAATCTTCGGCTCGGACAAGGTGGGCATTCTCACCGGAGACCGCCAAGAAAACGGGCAGGCTCCGCTGCTGATCATGACGACGGAGATCTTACGCAATCTGCTCTACGATGCGGCCAGCGGAGAAATCGATATTCGGCTGGATACTCTCGGGCTCGTGATTTTGGACGAATCGCAATATATCGCCGACCCTGAACGTGGAGTCGTGTGGGAAGAAACCATCATCTTTTGTCCATCACAGGCCAAGCTCTTGCTCCTGTCGGCCTCGATCGGCAATCCACAGGATATCGCCGACTGGTTGACCTCTATTCGCCCGACTGCCTGTCGGTTGGTCCGCCACAGCAAACGCACCGTGCCACTCAGAGCCGGCTATCTCCATCCCAACGGCAAGCTGGTGCCTCTCTTCAAAACAGCAGCCATCCCATCCGGCCACGCAGGCCACCTTCACCCGGAAGCCAAGCGGCTCTTTTTCGAGTATGAAGAAGAGACGCTGCCGTCGGGAAGACCGAGGCGGTAGATTCGGCCGGTTCTAAAAACTGTAGGTAATCCCGAAGGTCAAGCCGTGACGGAGGGACTGCATCTCTACCAGCGGGAAGGAAAACGATCGTCCATCGGCCAGGTGATTCTTCCAGGTGCCGTCGATCATTCGGTTCCACCAGACGCGATAACCAACCTGAGCGGCAAGTTGCTTGGTAAAATTTACCTTCCCTCCCACGTCAGCATCCGCGCCAAACCCGAATCCGAACATCGTAAAACTCGGATCCTGGAGATCACCGCCCACCACGCGCAGCTCATGGGTGTCTTCGTTCGTAAAAATGTTGATCGGCTTCAGGACGGCGGAACCATAGACACTCAGCCATCGCGTCAGGCGGTATTCCGATTGAAGGCCAGTCCTGATGGAATACCAATTACTGTCGTTTGTGATGACAAGCTCCGTGTTAGCGATTGGCGCAGCGCCCAGCGCACAGAGTGGCTGCACACCGGGTGTGATCGGGTCCAGATCAACCGTGGCCCCTGCGTTCGAACAAATCTCCTGCCGGACCCCGTACGCCTTGTGCTTTTGATGCCAATACTGAAACCCCACCAAGCCATCGAGAGTGCCCCGACCGTTCGGAAAGTTCATGAGTCGCGAGCCGGCGTCTGCGTTTACGTACCACATGTTCGACCCATCGATATCGCTGTGCGTCCGCAAGGACGGGTTTCCTCCATCAGGGGTCAGGAAATCGTCGTCTGTCAGCCGACCGCCTCCGATACCTGCCCCGCCGATATTCAATCGGCCGAACCATCGAGGCCCTACCGAGACTTTCGCCGTGAACTCCACGACATTTGTCGAATGATCGGCATAGGTCAGCCGAGAGGTTGGATTGCCGAGCGGCGATTGGGAGGAGGCGTTGTGACTCCAGCGATGGTCTCCCACGCTGATCCAGGTTCCAAGACCGACATCGACCTTCACCCGTGGAGTCACTGGCAATTCTTCGGCAGACACGACGGGCAAGCATGTAAGAATACTGAGCGCGAGGATCGGCATCGACGCCGATACGATTGACCTTGGAGTCCACGTGACTCTCTTCACCGTCTGACTCCACCACGCTGAATCACCACGGTGTCATAACACCGTTCGGCCGTATCCGGCATGACCCGTTGGCAGGATGCACGGATATCTTCTTGTTGAAATTGCCGCTGAATCGATGCGGAGAACCAGACCAACCAAGTTCCGATCACAGCCAAGAGCACCGCTCCCGCCGCCAAATACCCCCAGCCCATCCATCGAGATGTGACCAGGCGCGGGGCCGGCGCAGGCAGCGACTCTTCATCCGAGACAAGATGAACCGACGGCATAATCTGAGATCCTCTCCTTCATCCCAATCCATCAGGTGGCACAAGACGGAACTTGGCACAAATCATACCTGAGGCCACGAATCTTGAACAGATTAATCCATTCTCCACCATCCCGGCGCATGGCTGGCAGGATTATCTTTTCGACATGTCGCATAGAAAAGAACTGGAACTAGGATCGGTCATCTTGGTAAGATGCGCACCCGGTGGGATCAGCGGCAGGAGCAACGCCAACTTGCTTCATGTCCGCCCCTGCCACGTTGAACAACTATGCGCGTGCCGAGGTAGCTCAGTTGGTAGAGCACAGCCCTGAAAAGGCTGGTGTCGACAGTTCGATTCTGTCCCTCGGCACCACATTCCGCATATTCCACATATCTCGCCCGCATTATTCATGACAGTTCGTCGCCCATTCGACAAGCTCGGGGTCCCGAGCACAGTCGAGCCTTCGGCCCCGCTCAGGTTCGACCCCGAGCCTAGCCGAGGGGTCGAGGGACATAATCGCGAAGTCGCGTAGCGAGACGGGCGGTTTCGTCACGAACCGTCATGAATAATGTGGGCGAGCGTCTGCATCAACCGATCTGCCTGAAAACCCTCGCCCCTTCCTCGCCATCGAGACGTCAATGATTTTTCGCTCTGAAGATTTGCAGGGATCTGGAAGTTTCCAACCGATAACCAACCTCTCCGGCAGAGGTTGACACATGAGTGAGACAGCACACAATCGCGTTAATCCTCCGACCTCTGCATCCAAATGATGAGTTGCGAGAAGGACCTCGATCTCCGCCATTCGAGTTGGCATCCTCGGATAGAATTTCTCAAGTAATTGATTGTATTGGATTATTTTTTCTGCTTTTTGATGGAATGTTCATGCTATGATTCCCCTGCTGCTTTCTTT
>JAOUEB010000420.1 GCA_029858925.1 Nitrospira sp. | reverse complement strand
CTGATTTTTTTTCTTAGTCATCGGTGTAGAGCATAGCCCCTTCACGAGGATGGGCCTATGCGTAATTCACGCCCGGTGGTCAGGCGGTCTTTGCGAGAGGTCCTGGCATCCTCTTGATCTGTGCGGTATGATGGCCGGGACGTAACCTGTGAAAGGTGAAATGTGAAAGGGTGCAGAGGGATGGACGAATCCTTTCAGAATTTGAGGCCTCTCATGTTGTACGTCTCATGTTTCACGCTCTTCAAAGAAAGGGGGCGACCGGTTTCGACGGGGGTACTGATACCATCGGTGCATGTCGAGCTCTCGGGGTCTCGTAAATCCTCCGGGAAAATGTAACTGCCAATCAAGAACTGGCACTCGCAGCTTAATTAACTGCGACGTTCCTCCACCTGAGGCCCGCGGGGGTGGTCGGAGCGCGATACAGCGGGCTGGTCCAAGGCTGGTGTTCAGCGGCTGAGGACGAGACAATACTGAGCTAGCGGCCATTCTAAGCCAGCCGATGGGCGTGGGTGGTCGCGAAACTAAAACTATCGGCTACACATGTAGATCTGATGCGTTGACGATCTTCGGACAGGGGTTCAACTCCCCTCGCCTCCACCATTCGACTCGCGGGCTGTGCTCTGGGGAGCACAGCCCTGCTCGTTCATGGCAGGCCATGGACTCCCCGTTAGACTCCTTCGTGCAAATCGAATGGTGTCCCGAGCTTGTCGACCATTCGATATGGCTCAGGGTCGATCCCGAGCATGGTCGAGGGGATCGAGGAGCCTCATCCCTATTTTCTTTGTGTATATCCTCTGCTGCGTCGATGGCAGTTTTTACGTCGGGTGGACACAAATCCTCTGCCGTTTCTTGTTTCCGTTTGGTCGGCCCTTGAGGTCTCTTTCGATTTATTCTCCTTTGCCGAATGCCCCGTCGCTTGCTGCGGGGAGCTTCATTCCGTCTGCTCCCTGGAACGTTCCCCCCCGATGAGCAGATCGTAAGGAGCGAAATCGTCTGTCAGCTCGACACCGGCCGGCCATGGAGTGGTGAGGCGAGTATTCAGCAACGCAATCGCTTCCATCGGCACTTGCCGTTTCATTGCCGTCTCCGTCACCTTTTCGATTGTGTGTTCAGGGGAGCCGGTTTCGATCGGATGGCCTCCAAAGAAAATAATGTTCCTGGCTTGGGACATGCCTGTCTTCCAAGGGCTCTCAACAGCGAAGGATTGCAGGACCGGGAAGGCGCGTCTCATGGTTTGTGCCACTGCCGCCGCGCGAGCGAGATCTCCTTCCGTGCCGGATGATGCCAGATTGACCGCGACGACTCCGTCAGGATTCAAATGCGCGCGAACCAGCGAGAAGAATTCCACCGTCGTCAGATGAAACGGAATCATGTCCCGCGCAAAGGCATCGATCCACATCACATCGTAGGTGCGATCCGTCTCATTGAGGAAGGCGCGTCCATCTTTCACGGAGATATGGTGGTTAGCGGGCGCATGGTAGTCGAAGAATTCCTCCGCCATGCGTACGACCGTCGGGTCAAATTCCACGACATCGAGTTCCAAGGCCGGCCAGTTTCGCGCCAGCCATTTGGCCACCGATCCCCCGCCGTGGCCGAGAATCAGCCCGCGCTTTGGCTCGGAGGCCAATGCCAACGAGGACACCATCAACTGGCTGTAAGGGAGAAACAGCCACGCGGGATCGGCCTTCCACATCGTGGCATGAAAGGTTCGATCCAACACGAGATAACGAAACAAGTCATCCTCACGGATCCGTACTTGCTGGTAGGGACTGTCTTCTTGATAGATCGGTTGGTTCAGACGCTGGAGCGGATACAGCGCCAACGATCCCAAGAGCGTGGAACACACGACGCCCATGGCTACTATCAGTGGACGAGCCGGCGTTCCTTTCCAGAGCCACCAGAAACCGAGTCCCACTTGAATGCCGCCCAGCCACGCGACCAGCGATTGGCTGCCGATCCACGACAAGAGGAAGAACGCGGTTCCCCAAGTTCCCACCAGGCTGCCGACCGTCGATAATGCGATCAGACGTCCGGTTTGGCGGCCAAGGTGATGCATGTCTGCCACGGAGAGACGCAGCATCGCCGGCAATACACCGCTCAGTCCGAATGCGGGAGGGGCGAGGAGAACGGTGGCGGCGAGGCATGGCCCCCATCGTGGGTCCTGTACCAGTTTTGCAATCTCGAATAGGACCGGTTGGTTACCCCACGCAACCAGGAAGGTCCAACTTCCGGAAAAGATCAACAGCGCCGCTAAGACAGTCCCCCCGGCATAGCGATCGGAGACCCATCCGCCGAACGCATACCCGCTGCTCATTGCGGCCAGGATCACGCCGATCAACGCGCCCCAGACGAAT
>JAOUEB010000419.1 GCA_029858925.1 Nitrospira sp. | reverse complement strand
ACGGGAGCGGATATTGCCATCGAAAGCGCCGGGATGACGTTGGTCAAAGGGGACCTGCGCGCCTTGGTGCGGGCCAGGCGATTGAGCACCGCGACGATGCGAAATATCCGGCAGAACCTGTTTTTCGCCTTTGCCTATAATATGGTGGGTGTGCCGGTGGCGGCCGGGGTATTGTATCCGTTCTTTGGACTGCTCCTGAGTCCGATGCTCGCGAGCGTGGCCATGACCTTCAGCTCCGTTTCGGTGATTTCAAACGCCCTCCGGCTGCGGCGCGTACCGTTGTAGCGGTTCATAAATTGAAGCACTCGAAGAACTGTGCTAGCCTGAACGTGTGATGCAACCGAAGCGTAAAACATGCTCGTGGCCTCGCGTGGCGGTTCTGCTGTGGGCATCCCTCTGGATGCTCGCGGCTCCGCTGTTTCATGTCCATCCCGAAGCGGATCATCGTCATGGAGAAGCGGGACATGTTCATGGCGGGACCGTTCATACGGTGTGGTCGCAGGACCTCGATTGCGAGAGCGACCGCCATGGACAAGTTGATCGAACGGAACAACCAATACAAGAGGGCATCAGCAACCTTGCGCAGTCTTCGCACGTCGGAGACAAACATGCTGAGTTCGGCTTGTCGATTCTGAACGATTCAACCGATCGAAAATCTTTCAAACCGTTGGTTGCACAGGCGCTCGGATTGGCGCCTGCCGTAGTTTCAGACGCGGAGCGGCATGTCCGGATACAACGGAACACCGGCTCTGTTCAGTCCTCCGTACTGTTTATTCATGCACTTTCTCCCCGCGCGCCACCCAGTTTTCTCGTCTAGGCTTTCGGGCTCTCTCGCAAAACATCACATTGTCGCGGACACTTGAGGGCGATGCCTCCTTCCCGGGTTGCCGGATCAGGCTGTCTGCGGAGGAGACTTCCCATGATTCCACACAGAGTCATGATTGTGCTCATCGTGTTCTGTCTGATCGGTCTGAGTCGTCACGATCAAAGTGCGGAGGCAGTCGAACCGGGTGCGGCCCCCTATTCCTTATCCGAAATCCTGGCTCTGGCGCTGAAGCACAGTCCGGTGATGACCGGCGTGGAGGCAGTCCTTGAGGAAAGCCAAGGCCGGCAGATGTCGGCCGGCGCATATTTGAACCCCACCGTGACGGGGTCGGCCGGACGCGGGGCGATCCGTGACCCTAGAACCGGCGTTTCCATCACCGAGCGGACGATCACCATCGAGCAGCCACTGGAGTGGCCGGAGAAGCGAGCCGCTCGACAACGGGCTGCGGAGGCGGGGCTTTCCGGCGCGCTTGTCGGAATGGAAGAAGCCAAAGTGGTGATCACGGCTGACGTCAAAGCGGCCTTCTTTCAATTGCTCTTTGCGCAGCACGATGCGCAATTGGCCGGGGACAATCTGAAAGCGGTTGAAGAGTTCGTCGAACTCGTCGGCGCGCGGGTCGGCACGAAGGAATCTCCGAGATTCGAGTTGGTCAAAGCGACGGTCGAACTTGAAAAAGCCCGCAAAGATCTGGCGAAGGCGGAGAGCGCGCTCCTTGTTGCCCGATCGAACCTGAACAAGATCACGGGGAAGGCGCTAGAGGAACACTTTTCCATCCAAGGAGACTTTGAAGCGATGCGGCCCGGCCTTGATCTCCGTGCCTTGACCGAGCAAGCCCTTGATCGTCATCCGGCTCTTCACCGGCAAGAGAAGGCGGTTGAGCAAGCCCAATTTGTCCTCGATCATGAACGCGCCGCGCGCATTCCGAACGTGTCGGTGATCGGCCAGTACCATCGGGAGGCCGGGGATGAATCCGTGGCGGCGGGGTTGAGTGTGCCGCTGCCTCTTTGGTATCGGCGGCAGGGAGAGATCGGCACAGCCATGGGCGCGCATCATCGAGCGCAAGCCGAGCGCACTCGAATGCAGCAGGAGGTTGAACAGGCCGTCACGCAATATTTTCAGGAGATGCAAACCGCGCAACGGCAGATTTACGTTTTCGAGAAAGGACTTCTCTACCAGGCAAAAGAGGCCCTCGATATCGCGCAGTTCAGTTTTCGGAACGGGGTGGCGAGTCTGCTCGAAGTCATCGATGCCCAGCGCGTGTACCGTCAGACGCTCCTCGAGTTCGCCCAGGCGCGAGCGGATCACTCCATTGCTCTGGCCAGGTTGGAGCGAGCGGTGGGAGGATTGCTATGAGCTGCCCATTCGTGATCTCTGCGTCATGGTGTTCTCTTCGGATCGTCTTGTTGCTGTCGGTGGCCGTCGTGTCTTCATCGTGCCAATCGAAGGAAGACGATGCGCCGAAGCCCCCTGCCTCTGCGGCCAGGGCTCCCGCTGAGCCCGGCATAATCGAACTTCCAGAGGGGAGTCCG
>JAOUEB010000418.1 GCA_029858925.1 Nitrospira sp. | reverse complement strand
TGTCCGGACGCGGCATCCATCCCGGTGTCGATCTGGACGACTCCGCCGCTCTCCTCGCTGTTATGGAACGGTCTCATGGTTCTTCTTGATGTCAATGTGCTCGTCTACGCCCACCGACAAGACTCATCGCACCATCATCCCTATCGCAAGTGGCTTGAAAGTCTGATCAACTCCGACGAATCCTACGGCTTGTCAGATTTGGTGCTGAGCGGGTTTATCCGAGTTGTCACGCACCCAAACGTGTTCAATCCGCCGAGCAGCATGAATAAGGCGTTGTCGTTCGCAAGAGAACTGCGCGATCAGCCGACGTGCGCCATTATCAATCCCGGTCCGCGCCACTGGGACATCTTTTGCCGCTTGTGCGAAGCCGCTGAGATCAAAGGCAATCTCGTGCCGGATGCCTTTCTGGCCGCATTAGCCATTGAAAGCGGGAGCGAGTGGGTGACCGCCGACCGCGACTATCATCGTTTCCCAGGTTTACGCGTCCGTCACCCTCTGGATTAGCTCACATAGTGCGCTGCGCCAGTTGCCGTGGCCGTGACGACCGCGCATTCCGCGCATTGATTTAACGCGGCGCCGTCTTTATAGTCCGGCGAAGGAAGTCGAGGGCGAGGGCCACCATGCGGGGTCCAATGGGAAACCGGTCTGTCCCAGTCGTTGTGTCTGTCCTGTCCGCGGTTGCGCTGTCGTGCGTTTCAGCGTCGAAGTCCTGGCCCGCCTCGGGTGTTCCGCAGGGGACTCGTCAAGATCAAACATCGGTTCATCTCGAACGGGGAGAGTCCCTGCTGCGTCAAGGCAACCTGAAGGGGGCCGCCGATGCGGCGAGAAAAGCGCTTGAACAGAATCCAGCCTCGGCGGAGGGGCATTATCTCCTCGGAAGAGTTTTTCTCAAAGACCGCAAGCTAGACAAGGCGGTGGAGGAGTTTTCACGATCCCTCCAGATCCGGCCCGCTTCCCCCGATGTGCTGGAGGACTTGGCCAGCCTGTATCTGTTGCAAGGCAAACCGGCTGAAGCCGAGCAGGCATTGACCCGCGCGATCGCCGCCAACCCTCAACGCATCGAGTCTTACCTCAGCCTGGCCAAGCTTTATGAGCGGCGGCGAGACGTGACCGCTGCGAAGAAAACGTATCAGCACGTCTTGGCCGTCGAACCGGACCAAGCCGACGCGCTGTTCGAACTCGCGACACTCTACGACATTCAAGGAGAATACAAAGACGCGCGTGAAACGGTGGGCCGTCTCACCAGGTCGAAGCCTGCGCATGCCGACGCCTGGTATCTGAGCGGGCAGATTGCCGAGAAGAACGGCGATCTCGACGAGGCAGCATTTGCGTATCAACAAGCGATTGCCGTCAAGCCCGACCTTGTCGACGCCCACTTCAATCTGGGATTTATCTATCGAAGCCGGAACCGGCCGGGCGAGGCGGAACGGGAATTCCTGGAAGCGCTGCGGTATCGCCCAGAGTATGCCGAAGCGCATTTCAACCTGGGCATCATCTACACCGGCATGAACAAGCTGGAGGAGGCGGAGCGGGCCTATGAGAAAACCGTGGCCCTGAAGCCCGATTATGCCGAGGCGCGCTACAGCCTGGGCGTGTTCTACGAACTCCATCGGAAAGACATGCCGCGCGCGCTCGCGCAGTACCGGAAATATCGGGAGCTGGGCGGGCGTGACGAACGGGTTGAGCGGATTATTGGATCGGGACTCCCGTGACGAGGGTCGCGTATCTCGTGAAGCGCATCTCGTATCTCGCAAACAAAGATGAGATACATTCTCATCCGTCCTGCGCGTCACGCTTCACGAGATACGCGGCTTACCAGTATGGCCAGGGTCTCCAGTAGGGATGCCAGTAGGGGCCCCAATAGGGGCCAGGGACGATGTAGGGTCGAATGCGGGTAGGCTCGTCTTCATCCTTCAGCCACACGCGCACGTTCTTGATGTCCACGATCGGGTAGGTATATTCCGTTTCATCGAACGGCAGGGTGACGGATCCAGCGACATCTCCGGTGATGGTCACGAATGTGCCGGAGGGGAGGGTGGCGGGGTCGAGGAACTCTTTCTTCATGGCGACGAAGCGGCCTTGAGATTTGCTCAGGTCGAATGTCGGTTTGAGGGAGGAGGTAAGAGGGAGCTGAAGGATTTCGATCCTGGTGCCTTCTTTCAACCGCTTCGCGCTTAAGACTTTGCCTCCAAATGTGACAGGCTGCCCCTTGTAGGTCTCGGGCGATATGCTCAATTGCGCATAGGTGATACGGGGGGCGCCCGACGAGTCGGATTCAAAGCCATCGTCTGCCGACGCGCACCCAGACGTAATCAGCAGCGCCAATATGGCCGGCGCCCACCACGGTTTTATCATG
>JAOUEB010000023.1 GCA_029858925.1 Nitrospira sp. | reverse complement strand
GCTTGATCGTTACATTTTTACCGAACTGCTCTCCCCGTTCGGCCTCAGCCTGGGTGCGCTCTGCTTCGTCATGTTGACGAGGGAATTGTTACGCCTTGTCGAATTGCTCGTGTCAAAAGGCGTGGGGCTGTGGGCGGTCTTGAAGGTGATCGCCATGCTGCTGCCATCCGGCTTGGTACTGACGCTTCCGATCGCCGGGCTCATTGCATCTATTACCGCCTTTGGCCGATTGTCGTACGATAAGGAACTCGTGGCGATGCGGGCCGCGGGACTGAGTCTTTTCCGCTTGTCTCAGCCGGTGATTCTCTTTGCCATAGCGGTCTTCGGCCTTACGCTGCTTCTCTCCCAGTGGGGTCAGCCCTGGAGTTCGTTGAATCTGAAGAAAGTCGCGCTCAATCTGCTGAAAGATCAGCTTGTCCTGGCATTGGAGCGGGGCACGTTCAACGAGCCGATTCCGCGCATGGTGGTCTACGTCCCGGACGCGGTTGACGGCCGATCCACCAAAGGCATTTTCGTATCGGATGAGCGGGCCGGCAAGGAACCCCGCATTATCGTAGCGGAGGACTACCAGGTGTTCATGGATCAGGCGAACAACGAGGTTGCCCTGCGCCTCGTCAACGGCGTCATCCATAGCCGTCCGGACCGGGCCGATCAATACCGTCTGGTGTCGTTTGCAAGCTACGATATCAAGTTGAGCTTGAACCAGAGCAGCTATGCTGCGGTCGAAGAACGTCCAACCTACGAGCAGATCATGACCATGATCCGGCAGGGCGGCGACAAAGACACAACGGGCCGCCGCCGCCTGATGGAATACTACAAAGACCTGGCCTTTCCGACCGCCTCCTTGGTATTTTGCCTCTTGGGTGTGCCGGTCGGGATCGTCTCCAAGCGATCCGGACGCGTCGGCGGATTCGCCGTCGGCGTCTTGATCATCATTGTATTCTACGTGTTGAACGTCGCCTGTGACTTTCTCGTGACCACGATGCTCATCAGCCCCTTCGCCGGGGCTTGGATGCCCAATATCGTGTTTATCCTCGTCACCATCGCCTTGTTCGTCAAAATGAGCCGTCAGTAGCCGTATGACCATCCTATTCCGCTATATCCTGCGCGAATACGCCAAGATCTTCCTGATGTGTTTTGCCGGCTTGATGACCATCTATATGGTGATCGACTTTTTTGAAAAGGTCCGCCGGTTTCTCCGCTACGATTCCGGTGTGGTCCCGATGCTCACCTACTTTGCGCTCAAAATCCCCGCAATCTCGTTTCAGGTCGTGCCCTTCGCCGTCTTAGTGGCCACGCTCCTGACGCTTGGGTTGCTCTCCCGCAGCAACGAGATCACCGCGCTACGCAGTTCCGGGATCAGCCTGCTTTGGGTGACCTCGCCCTTTCTCATTCTTGCCGGCGGCCTTGCCGTGATTCTCCTGGCCTTCAGCTCGACAATCATTCCGCTCGCCTCGGGAAAGGCGGAAGAGGTCCGCATGATCCAGATCGAAAAGAAACCGGTTCCGTTGACTGTCCAAGCTCCCCAGCCATGGGCCCGCATCGGCACCGATGCCCTGATGCGCGTCACCACAATCGATGTCGGAGGAAAAACGCTCCGAGGCGTGCGTCTGTTCTATTTCAACCAGACATTCCGTCTCGACCAAGTAGTCGAGGCCGCAGAAGCGCAGTATGCAGCTTCCGGTTGGGTGTTACGGAACGGAACCCGCCGACAGTTTGCGCTCAACCACACCGTGGACCTCACCCTCTTCACCGATCAGCCGGCGGACATTCCCCTGATTCCTGATGATTTCTCCACCACGCTCACCGGCAACTCGGACACGATGACGTTTCGGGAAATCCGAAACTACATCGGGCGATTTCAGCACGAAGAGGTGTCGTTTGCCAGACTGCTCACGGATTACTACGGCCGGATGGCGTTTCCCTTTGTCACGATCATCATGGTGCTGATCGGAATCGCGCTGAGTTTGCGGCGAAGCGGGGTCCGTGGAGGGAGCATGGCCATGGGGATCGGGCAAGCGTTCATTGTCGGATTTTGCTACTGGACGACCCATTCCATTGCCATCGCGCTGGGCCGGGGGGGCGCCATGGCGCCGATGTTCGCCGGCTGGATGGCGAATATCCTCTTTGGAAGCTTCGGGCTCTACCTGTTGCTCAAGGTCCGCCATTGAAAAACCCCAATCTCCAGTTGACTGCTTTCCGTTCTTCCGGTAAGTAAAGAGCGATTCTGGGCGGCACGAAGGAGAACTCGGCATGAATTCACGCGTCGTTATAACCGGTCTTGGAGTCGTCTCTTCCATTGGGATTGGTGTCAGCGAATTCTGGAAGACCGCCCTCACCGGCCGCTCAGGCGTTTCCGCCATCCCCTCGCTCGACCCATTTCCTCTGGATGAGTATCGTTCGCGGGTCGCCGGCCAGGTCCATAATTTTTCTCCTGAACAATATCTCCCCACAAGCCAAAGTAACCGCGTCGATCGCTACGCCCAATTCGCTCTCGTTGCTACGAAGGAAGCCATCGCCGATGCCGCGCTGGTTATGGCAAAGGAATCGCCTCATCGTGTCGGCGTGATGGTGGGGGCCGGCATGGGGGGCATGGTCATGGGCGAGCGGGAAATCACCCAGCTCTTCAAAACCCATCGACCCAACCGGGTCCACCCGAATTTCATTCCTGCGATCACGCTCAACTCCGCCTCCGGAATCGTCGCGATGGCGCACGGAGCGAAGGGGCCAAACCTCACGATCTCGACCGCCTGCTCATCCAGCGCCCATGCCCTGGGCCAAGCCCTTCAGTGCATTCGCGCCGGACAGGCTGATGTGGTGATTGCCGTGGGGGCCGACGCCAGTATCACCCCGTTAGTCTTCGCCGGATTTTGCTCCCTGCGCGCCCTTTCCAGTGAGTTCAACGACAGGCCGGAACAGGCCTCGCGTCCGTTCGACATCCGCCGAGACGGATTCGTCATGGGCGAAGGGGCCGGCGCCTTGATCGTCGAATCGTTAGCTCATGCCAAAAAGCGAAAAGCAAGAATTTATGCGGAGCTGGCCGGGTACGCCGCCACCAGCGAGGCGTACCATATGGTCATCCCGCGAGAGGACGGTGAAGAGGTCGCCGTGACCATGAAGCTGGCCCTCGACTCGGCGGACATGACACCAGCTCAGGTGGACTACATCAATGCGCATGCCACTTCCACCTCGATCGGCGACGCCGTAGAAGTGAAAGCGATCAAGCACTTGTTCAAACACCGCGCGGACAAGATTGCCATCAGCGCGACCAAATCGCTGATCGGCCATACCTTGGGCGCCGCTGGCGCCCTTGGCGCCGTGGCCTCGACACTGGCGATTCACACGGGGCAGATCCATCCGACGGCAAACTATGATGATCCTGATCCGGCCTGCCGTCTCGAAGGGATCAGCCGGTCCGTCCAAGAACGAAAAGTCCGTACCGCTCTTGTCAATTCGTTTGGATTCGGAAGCAACAACGCCACGGTCGTTCTGAAAAAGTACGTCGCATGAGCGCTACGAGTCGATCGTTCAGTCGTCACTGCCGAATCCCCCACCATACATCCGTGGGAACTACGCCAAGGACATCCACGATACTTCTCCAAACGGCACAGATATATTTTGAGCATCTCCCGCGGCTTGCTGTCGGGAGTTTCAATTCCACGAAGGAGCATCCACAATGACCGACGTTGCGGTTACGCCTCAGATCATTCAATCGCTTGCCACCTATCTGAAACGAGCCCCCTCGTCCATCACAGAATCACACCATCTGCGGGACGACCTGGGACTCGACTCAGTCGCCGTCATTGAGTTGTTGTTTGAAATCGAAGACCGATTCAAGATTCAAATACCCGATCAAGATCTCCCCGGACTCAGTACGGTCGGATCTGTGACAGCTTATGTACAGCAGCGGCTCTCGTCCTCAAGCAGCACACCTGCCAAGGCCAAGCCGACGACGCCTGCGGTCTCAAAAAAGAAAGCGCCTGCGCCCAAGAAGGCACTTGCCTCCAAGAAGGCCTCTGTCCCAAAGAAGGCCTCTGCCACGAAGAAGAAACCGGTCCCGAAGAAGGCGTCCACCACAAAGAACAAGAAGAGGTAACGGACTGATGCCCATCCCACAACTACCGAGTCCCCTGACGCTGGCACAGATTCATCAGGTCGTCGGCGGCACGATTCATGGGAATGACCAGATACAGGTGTTCGAACTGGCCGGTCTGGGGGAATCCACTCCCCGCGCGTTGTCGTTTATTGCCAACGACAAAGCGCTGAATGCCGCTGCGAACATCCAGGCTGCTGCATTACTCGTCCATCGCCACCTGCCAGAGCTTGCCGTCCCGCACATTGTGGTCGGCCACCCCTTGATGGCCTTTGCCCAGGTGGCGCAGCGATTCTGCGTCCGTCCAGCCGTTCCGCGCGGCATCGCCGATAACCTGACCCAGGGAACAGACGTCGCCATCGGGGCCGATCCTTCCATTTGGCCCTTTGTCACGCTCGGCGACCGCGTCAGGATCGGAGCGCGAGTGACCCTCTACCCGGGCGTGTTTGTGGGATCAGACTCGAGCATCGGAGACGATTGTATCTTGTACCCAAATGTCGTAGTCCGGGAAGGCTGCTCACTTGGTGCCAGAGTGATCGTGCACAGCGGAACGGTGATCGGCGCCGATGGGTTCGGGTACGTCCCGCACCAGGGCCGTCACCACAAGATTCCTCAACTTGGCGGGGTCGTCATCGAGAACGATGTGGAATTGGGCGCCAATGTCACGGTTGATCGCGCCACACTCGGCGCAACCCGGATCAAACAAGGCACGAAGGTCGATAACCTCGTCCAAATCGCACATAACGTCACAGTGGGAGAACACTCCATCATCGTCGCGCAGGTCGGCATCGCCGGCAGCACCACGATCGGCCATCATGTCGTCATCGGCGGACAAGCGGGCCTTTCAGACCATCTTCAGATCGGCGACCAGGTCATGATTGCCGCCAAATCAGGGGTGCATCGAAATATCGAGTCGAACCAGATGGTCGGAGGCTCTCCGGCATTGCCGCGCGATCGGGCGTTGAAGGTTCAGGGAATCATTCACCATCTGCCTGAGCTGCACCAACTTCTGCGAAGTCTCGAACAAAGGGTTGAGACGCTTGAGACGCAGTCAAAACAAAGGCCACGCACCCAGCGCGCGCGTCCTAGAAAGAAATAGCCTCTACTTCTGGATGACATGCCGCCAGAAGAATAACTTCGCCCAATAGAACCCGGCCCACGGCATCATCACGGCAGGCACTGCGGTCACCTGCCCGTAGACGGTCGCCACCACCGAGCTTCCCAGAAGAGCGGCAATGCCGACAAAGTAGGCTACGGGAAGCAATGAGCGTCCAGGATGGTCGATGGCCCGAACCTGCGCATCCTTCTTCGCCTTGCCCCTCTGCATGCCCGGTCCCCGCCGCATCCGCGCCGCCAGAACATCCGGGAACTGTCTAAATAAATATCGGTGATACTGAGTGTGTGCCGTGCCGAGCATCAGGCCCAACGCAATCAAGCCGGAACTGTAGTAGAAGGTATCCCACGTGTAACTATCCGACGCGATTAGCTGATACCCCAGCCCTCCGACTCCAACAACCAGACAGAACATCCCGGCAATGCCAGATGGCATCAAGATATAGGTCTTCACATACTCACGCGCCTGATGCGCCGTTTCTTCAGGGTGCTGGATGGTAATAAGTTTGGGCACTCGTGCGTTTCTCCCTTGAAACAAAGTGGCAATTTTGATACGGCATTAACACGATCCATATGGAAACTGCAAGACGCGCTAGAGAAGGCGCCGCATAATTGGGCATATTTTTTGTTGTCCGCTTTTGCGCTTCCCTCCATCCTGTCCACAAAGTCTGTGCGTGACGTGTGGATATCCATGTGGATAGACCACGCCTGTTCTGTCAGAAGGCGACATCCAGCGCAGTGCTACATTATTAGGCAGAAGTTTCTGAGCTTTCTTACGGCGTTATGCGGTTATGTATGCGGCGAAACACGGGCCACAACCCATAGTACGATGCGTTTGATACATTCGGATGAAAACAGGAAAGCGTCGGCTGCGATGCAACTTGTCAGAGGCTCAGTTCACCCGGGAAGAATTTCTTGGATCGATGCCCGTTCCAGACGACCGAGAGTAACCCACTGCTCGGCCATGGGGATCAATGTCTGGATACGTTCCTCCATCGTCTGTAATCGTTGTGGCAACGTGCCAACCTTTCGGTATGCCGCGGCCGTGAGAAATAATTTCAGCCCTTGGAGAAACATGGTAATCGTTGCCGCATCAATAGTCTTGGCAAGCCGATGCAGCGCATCCACATGAACCAGAACTGGGTCTAGCTGAGAGGCTGTCACAAAATCAGGGTGGCCTTGTTCTCGCAAATGAATCATTCGCTCTATCATAGCAGGCACCCGCGCATGCACTTCTCTCAAAAACTCTTCATCCAACCGGTCGAGGTCATGCAGAATGCGTTCAATGACCTCAACAGTAATGTGGTCCTGCCGTTCCCCAACTTCCTGCCGGGCTCGGCCGATCACTGCTTCCAACACATCTCTGGCCGGCTGAATCGAGCGAACACGGGCGCGTTGTAGTTCTTGTAACGCTTGGATCAACGGCCGGGAAGAGGCGGCCCCCTCCGACCTCTGCAGAAGGGGCGGAGGATCGCGCGTCATCGTTGCTGAACAGGGCTCCGATTCTTCCCGCACCGATTCGAGCTGTCTACATCGCCCACCCGATCCTCCGGTGTCGTCCGTTTCTCCTGACAGGTGATGCACCGCCTCCACGATCCGATCGAGTCCTGCATGCAAGGGGCGCAGCGCATCAGTTGTCAATTTCGTTTCAGACTTTCCGACGTCCTTCAAGATCGGCAGAAGATTTGAAGCCATCGCTTCGATATCTGAGAGCTGAACCGCCGCGGCAGATCCGGCCAGATTCGCGATCCCATTCAGAATTAAGCCATAGAGTTTCGAGCGCACCATTCCATCGGCTCCGGCTCCAAGTTTTTCAAGCGCCATTTGAATTTGGGCCAGCCATTCACGGGCTTCGAGGGCAAAGAGGCCGATGACCTCTTTTTGAAATGTCCGATCGTCCCTCCCCTGCATCATTCCCTGCGTCTGCCCACGTCCACTTTGATCGGACCGTGGCGCCCCTGCATCTCGAGACTCGGCCATCCTGGTTTCGACAGCCCCTTGAATCGCCGTTGCGATGGCATCGAGACTTTCCAGCAGCGACGTAAACTGTTCGGACGCGTCGACCGGCCTGAAAGACAGATCAGCTTTTCTCGGCGCGCCTGGAAACTCTACCCGTCCTATATTCGGCGGATCGACGGTTGTCAGGATTGAGACCAACGGAGTCAGACTCAAGTCCACCTGGCAAGCCTCAAGTCCCTCACCCGCATCCTGTCCACCGACCCGTACCAGCGGGCGAAGCGGGTAACGGCTGTTAATCCTGTGTACGGTCGCTGTCTCACCGGTCGACAATCGCACGGTGGTTCCCAAAGGATACACCGAGAGCTGCTCGACCACTGCCTTCAGAATCTCACGCGGAAACGCCGTTCGCTCAGCCACCAACAGTTCTTTGACGGCTTCATGAGGGAACAATCGTCGGCGATAGGGGCGCTCGCTCACCAAGGCATCGAAGATATCAACCACGCCGATAATCTGCGCCATTTCACTGATCTGTCTCCCTTTCAACCGATTGGGATATCCCCGCCCGTTGAACCGCTCGTGGGCCTCACGGATCAATTCCGCGAGCCACTGATATGAGGCTCCCATTCGATGCACGAGCTGATGCCCCAGCTCCGGATGCTGCTCAATCATCGTCCGTTCTTCCTGCGTCAGCCGTCCGGTTTTTGTGACCAGCGACTGTGGAACGGCAAACAATCCGATATCATGGACCAGTCCGGCAAGCGCTAGACGATCCAGCTCTTCGCCGTAATAGCCAAGCCCGATTCCGACCTTGCTTCCAAGAATGCCGACGTTCAACAGATTCGTGATCAGGGGCGATCCGGCCGGTCCTGAAAGCGCGTGCACAACGAGTTCGTCGCTTTGTCTCAGTGACGAGATCAGGCCGGCCCCCAACGCCTCGATCCGCTCCATGCGAAACGGATGTTGCCTTTGAACAGCCGCCGCCGCCTCTGTCAGCTCTCGTTCTGCTTCACGATACCAATTCATGGGGAATGATGCCTCTCCCAACGCGCACAATCGGCTCCACTAAACACAAGGCCTGGTCTCTCGCCGCAATTACACAGGCAGGATACCGCCAATGGCTGACCGTTCTGCCCGGCCGGCCTCAACCCAATTCTGGAGCAGCCTCACATTCTCTACCAGACGGGACTCCACCGCTGCATACCTGTCGGCTACCACGACGACCCGCCGTTGCATCACGATCGTCAGAAAACTGTGTAAGCCCATAAAAAACGTCGTCGTTTGCGTCGCGTTGACCTGCTGGGCGGCAGACCAGAGTTGAGCAGCCTGCTCCACAACCGCCTGAATCCGCTCTGATGACTGCTCACTCTCCCCCACTCCGCTCTTGAGCCAATTGATCTCAACGGCAACGGCTGGAATCTGTTTCCGCACAGACTCCAGAAATACCTCCTCGCCGTCCGACCACCGCTCAAGAAATTGCTTGAGCGAGGTGACATTGCACCGTTCGACTCCGTTGCTATTCAACCCCTCCACCTGCGCAATAACCGTCTCAAGCAGGTTGCGAGGATGGATCCCCAACTCAGCCTGCTTGGCTTGGAACCCATATAGGACGGTCAGCAACTCGCCCGTTGGAACGGTAACCGGTAAGTCTTCCGCATCTTCAGAAGCCGCCTCAGCCTCGAACGACACACCGGTCGAGCGTGTGAGCGCGCCGTGAATATGACCCAGCTGTTTACAGAGTGCGATGAAATCGTCTGTGGAAATCTTGCCGGCGGGATTCTGAACGGCTTGGACGAAGGGAAACGCGGCAAAACTCGCCTGCTCGATCTCGCTCAGGCCGATCGTGGCCGCCGACCCACCCATATTCGTGATGCCGGCCTTGATTGTCTGAGCGAGTTTCAGATGGCGATCGTGATCAGGCCCCTGCTGCAACTCATCCAAGGCTACATGAATTTGCTGAAGCCATTCTTGCGCCTCTTGAACAAAGACCTCGACCAGCTCTTTTTGAAACTCATCTTCCGGTTCAGCGGACATTGCTCTCGGTCCCTCAGGGCAGGAATGGCCATAGAAAGGCTCCGGACAGCTGAGTCCGAACCATCACATTCCTTTTCCCAATTGCGACGCCAATCCGGCAATCTCGCCGAGCTTGCGCGCCATCTCTTCAAACCGCTTCGTGGCATTCACGGCAACCTGCTCAGTTTCCGATACCCGGTGGACCAGCGCGGCATTCTGCTCCCGCTCCGCCACCAAAAGCGCTTCGAGTTTGTGCACTTTCGCCGAGGCCTCGTCCCCGACCCCCTTCTGCCGCTCAGCTTCCAAGAGCGTTTCGAGTTCCACGATCCGCCTGGCTGCCCGTTCGGCATTCTCGTCTTTTCCGGCCGACTCTCCCATCCTCGCTCGAACCGCAATCAATTCCGCTTCAGCCTCACGGGCCTTCTGCTCAAACTCAGCAACCCGTTGCATCTCGTTCGCCAACATGGCCTCCGCATTATTGCCGCGGGCAGCTGCAACTTCCAGTTCGGTCAATTGCTGAACCAGCTGGGCCGCCGCTATGCGC
>JAOUEB010000417.1 GCA_029858925.1 Nitrospira sp. | reverse complement strand
GGGCCAGCCGACGCCGATAGGCGAGGATTGTTATCGGAGCAGCGGCACGGAATTCCGTTTTGACAAGCCGGAATGTGTGGCGTTGCTCAACTCTGGTCAGCTGGGCGCCAGACAACAGAAGGTGACCCATTCCGGGCTCGGCGATATTATTCTCAGAGGGCGCTACTACGCCGTCGAGGAGCAGGAGTTCCTCCCGCTCATTGCCCTGACGGCCCGCATCAAGGTGCCGACTGCAGATGAGAGCAAAGGACTCGGTACCGGCGCCCTCGACCACGGCTACGGTGTGGAAATGTCCAAGCGGTTCGGCGGCAACTGGATCGGGTTCTTCGACGGCGGCTACAACTTCATCGGTGATCCGGATGGACGGGAGCTTCGAAATCAATATTGGTATGACGTCGGAGGCGGGTATTACTTCACCAAGGAATTCTTGGTGAGCGCCTATTACGAAGAGTATCGTTCTCTGGTGGCCGATTTTGTGAACATCAGGGATGCCTTTTTTGCATTCAACTACAGAGCCTCGGATGCCTGGCGGTTCAACGGTGGGGTCACCGTCGGTCTTTCCAACGGAGCGCCGGACTATGGGGTGTCGCTTGGCACCAGCTACAGATTCTAGCCCCTATTCAACGCCGTTATGGCTGTTTACCTTCCCTCCCGCTATCCGTCTAATGATACAAGTAGGCCGATGCAGAGGGTCCAACGGTAATAGGCCAGGCTGACTGGAGCAGGATCATGCCGTTGGATCGACAGGACGAGCCGAGCGATGCGCAGCTGGTGGCGAGCAGCCTCGCTCAAGACCAGGAGGCTTTCGGGCAGCTGATCGATCGGCACGCCGCTGCGATCGTCAATCTCGGCTATCGGATGGTGGGCAATCGCGCAGAAGCGGAAGACTTGGCGCAGGAGACGTTTCTTGCGGCGTACAAAGCCCTATCGACGTTTCGGGCCGACTCGAAGTTCTCAACCTGGCTCTACCGCATCGCGGCGAACAAGTGCAAAGATTGGCTCCGGGTCAAGCGGCCGGGGGAAGGGCAGTACGATCTGGACGCGGATGAGAGTCTGGATCTCTATGTGACGGAAGACCGAACGCCGGAACTGCTGTTGTCTCAGCAGCAAGTAGCCGAGGAGTTGGAGCGGGCGATCCAACGATTGCCTCCGCTCTATCGAGAGGCCTTCCTGCTGAAGCATGTCGAAGGGTTGAGTTATGAGGAGATGGAGGAAATTCTCGGCATAAACGGCGATACCTTGAAAATGCGGGTCTACAAAGGGCGGGTGCAGCTCAGCCGTGAACTGGCCGCTCTGAATCAAATGCGCTAGTGGCTGTGGGTAAACAGGGCGGCTTCTATGAATGAGCACGATCTCGTCATTCAACGGTTTCTCGATCATGAGCTGTCTCCGGAGGAGCGCACGGCATTTCTGCAGGCGGTGGATGCCAATTCTGATCTGCGTCGGCGCTGGCTCAATCTTGAGATGGTGGCCGTGGAAGCGGCGCAATTGCCGAAAATCGTTCCCTCGGCCCAGTTCCTCAGCAGGCTGAAGGCTCAGGTGATTCCTGCACCTCCCAGTCTTTTGGCGCGTCTCTGTGCCGCCGTTACCGCGCACCGGACGCTGGAGTGGAATTTCGCCGGGGCGATGGCGGCGGCTTGTGTCGCTGTCGTCGCTGTGGCGGGATTGCTCAGTCTGAAGCCGGAGCGGATTGTGGAAGTGCCCGTCACAGTCACACCGGCGCAAACCGCTTCATTTGGCGCTCCATCGGATCCGAAAGTGTTCGTGCGTCTGATACTCGTGCAACCCAATGCGCAATCCGTGTCGGTCGCAGGGGATTTCAACGGATGGAATCCGGCCCAAACCAAATTGGACCGGACGGATGGAGGGGTCTGGACCGTGACAATTCCGCTCAAGCCGGGCCGCTATGAATATATGTTCGTCGTCAATGGGAAGCAATGGATTGCCGATCCTCTTGCAGCTGAAGATGCTGGCGATGGATTCGGCTCACAAAATGCGGTGCTCGATGTGGCTATTTAGTGCAAACCGGGGAGTGCTTGCAACAGGCCTAAGCCTCCAGTACTCTCTCGCGCATGGACGCGAGATGGAATGGATTCGGCTGCGCTCTTGGTCTTGTCCTGCTGGGGACCATCCTACTGGCCGGTTTGGGAGGATGCGCCAAGGCCAAGGTGGTGAAGCCGGAGTCGCCCAAGTTTTTGGCCGGGGTTGTCCGGTTCACGATACTTGCGCCGGGGGCCAAACAGGTAAATCTCGTCGGGTCCTTCAATGGCTGGGGGAAGAACGCGACGCCGATGAAGATCATGGATTCCTCCGGGTTGTGGTTGGTGGATGTTCCGCTGAAAGAAGGCGAACACGCGTTCATGTACTTGATTGACG
>JAOUEB010000416.1 GCA_029858925.1 Nitrospira sp. | reverse complement strand
CAAACGACGCCTTCACCTCGCTGCTGCCGCTGGTAAACGAGGCTTCACTTTTCAAGTCGACTTCGATGGTATTGTCGGGAAGCTTCTTGAGTTCGACGTCATGGGTCTTGAGCTCCTTGGCCAGCTTCTCCTCGATCGCCTTCTTTTGTTTGTCCATATACAATCCGACACCACCGCCGGTCAGGATGCCGACAGCTCCGCCGATGGCGGCGCCGCGGGCACGGTTGTTCTTGTCGATCGCGGCGCCTGCGCCAGCCCCGATGGCCGCTCCGATGGCCGCTCCGATTTTCGTCTTCCGATAGGGGTCGTCTTCGGCGCAGCCTGTCGTGAGGACCGAAAGCAGCACTATTGCCGCACCGGTTCGGTAGAAGTGAGTCATCATGGTTCTCCGTTACAGATAGTGTTATGAATGAACTGATGCCAGTCTCATATCCATAACCACAAAAGATAACCGGAAACTTCTTGCTAAACAAGCACAATATGTACAATAGGATTGATGAAGTGGGGGTTGTATCCGAAGCATGGTGTAGGACGCTATTCTACCTTCGCGAACGGTGTATGGTGTCGGGGATGTCTTTGGTCGTACGAGGTTGGCCTCGGAAAGGCAACGGCATAGAATCAAAAAATACCTTTTCACAGCCTCGGAATCATAGAGGATAGCCGGGGCACATACCGTCAACGTGCATTCTTTCTAGAGGGGAGGACATTCTATGTATCGTCTGTCGATTCAATGTGCTGCATTGATCATGGCGTTGACCTTCGGCGTCTCCACGTTTGCGCAGGTGCCGGCGAATGAGTCTTCTGCCCTGCCGTCAGCCGTCCCACCTGCTTCCGCTCCCACGGCTCCGCCGGAGGCTCCCACGCTTCCCCCGTCACCCGGTGAGATGAAAAGCGAAGGCGAGAAACGCATGAGGGGTGATCGTCATCCTGACAAGTCGCAGCGGAAAGCCGAGAAGAAGCGCAGCAAGGCAGAGAAAAAGGCTGCGAAAGAGCGCAGGAAGGCCGAGCGGAAGGCGGAGAAGGAAAAGCGGAAGGCTGAAAAGAAGGAGCGGAAGCACGATGATGACAACGATCAGGATGACGACAATGATGACAATGATGGCGAGGACAAGGATGATGAGCGCGGGAAAAAGGAGGGAAAGCGCGGAGGTCAGGGTCGTCACTGAATGGTAGGGAGTGAATTGGCATGCGCGAGCCTGCGGTTCTCAAGAACCGTGGCCTCGCGCGTTTGGCGGACTCGTTCTCATTTCCATTGCTCCCTCTCCCCGGCCCCGCTAGAATCCGCCCGCCGTTGTGACTGAGGCGGAGCTGCATGCTACTAGGGTTTGTCGTTCTCTATCTCCTTATTTCCGTGGGTATCGGGCTGTTCGCCGCCACCCGCGTGCAGAACGCCAAGGATTTTGCCGTGGCCGGGAGAAGTTTGCCCCTGCCCATTGTCACGGCGACTGTCTTTGCGACCTGGTTCGGAGCCGAAGCGGTGCTCGGCATCTCGGCCACATTCGCCAAAGAAGGATTGCGCGGCGTCGTCGCTGATCCGTTTGGGTCGAGCATGTGCCTGATCCTGGCGGGACTCTTTTTTGCGCCTCGCTTGTATAGACTGAACATCCTCACCGTCGGCGACTATTACCGGTTGCGCTATGACCGTCGTGTCGAAGTGCTCTGCACGCTCGGTATTGTCGCATCATATGTGGGATGGGTCGCGGCCCAGTTCAAAGTGCTGGGGTTGGTGCTCAATGTTGTGACCGATGGCGCCATCAGCCAGTCCGCCGGCATTGTGATCGGTGCGGCGATCGTCCTGACCTACACGACCTTCGGCGGGATGTTCTCCGTGGCCATTTTGGATTTCGTTCAGATTTCCGTGATCATGGGGGGCCTGCTGTACATTTCCTCCGTCGTGAGCGGGCTGGCCGGCGGCGTCGGCACCGTAATCGAGCATGCGTCCGCAGCCGGCAAGCTGGACTTTTTCCCGCCGGCCACACTGACGGCCTGGATTCCTTTCATTGGCGCCTGGATGACGATGATGCTGGGATCGATCCCTCAACAGGATGTGTTCCAACGCATCACCTCGGCGAAGGACGAACGCACGGCCGTGCGTGGATCGTTGCTCGGCGGAACGCTCTACTTCGGATTCTGCTTCGTGCCGATGTTTCTGGCCTATGCGGCCACGCTGGTGGACCCGGTGAAGTTCGGGGCTTTGTTGGAACAGGATTCACAATTGGTGCTGCCGACGCTGATTTTGCAGCACACGCCGATCATCGCGCAGGTGGTCTTTTTCGGCGCCGTACTGTCCGCGGTGATGAGTTGTTCGAGCGCGACGTTACTGGCGCCGTCGGTGACATTGAGCGAGAACGTCATTCGACAGGTGCTCGAACCGTTGAAC
>JAOUEB010000415.1 GCA_029858925.1 Nitrospira sp. | reverse complement strand
AAGGTAAGGGTCGTGGACTGGAGTCCGCCGCTCGAAGCAGGCGGACTGGCCGCCGACGCCATCCTATTGGCCGAGATCCCTCCAGCTACAGGCGCCGCCGGAATCGCGCCGGCCTGTTGCTCCGGCATCGCAGCCGCCATGGGAGCGCGGGCCTTTCGCTGTTCAGCATATTCTCGAACCCGCAGGGACTCTGCCACGTGTTTTGCCAAACCGTCGGTGACGGCTTCGATGGCTTCCTGGACAATCGGCTTCAGCCCCTTCACATCACAGGACTCTTCTGTCACGGTGACTTCACCGCGGCCCACGCTTTGCATTTTCTTACGGAAGAGGGTCTTGCCGTCTTCTGCAAGAAACACGATCTCCATTCCAAGGGTCACCGTCACTGGATAGGCGCCTTGAATGTGACGCGGGATGATGAGGTCGATATGTTTTAGTCCCAGTCCGACTTCAAGGACCCCGGCAGAAGCGACTCGCTGTTCAAGACCGAACTGCGGAATCACACCGGTGAATACTCGACTGAGTTTCTTCGGCACGGCCTCGACGAGGGGATCTGCGACCACAAACATAGCCGATTGGCCGCACGCATCTCGGTAGGGCGCCGCCGCTGTGGTGAGGCTGGGGGAAAACCAGAGCGCCGGCGTGAGTGGAATCGCCTCCGTGTCGCCTGCGGACAATTCGACAGCGCGCTTGGACCCCACACAGGAGGCACAGAACATCGCAAGTGCCACAATGGCGCCGATGGCGGCTTGCCGATGGATTCCGGAATAGCGGATGCTCACAGGACTTGCTCCTCGCACTGCTGGTTATACCCAAATCGCGCCCGCCACACAATCACCGCGCCGCCGCGCAGAAATTGACAAGTTGCACACCCTGCGCTAACGTCTGACCCATGCCGACGACATCAGCGCCGTCTTCATCGACTTTGCCCGGTGTTCCCTGGTCTGCGCTCGTGCGACTGATTCGTTTCCACAATCAGACTGGCACGTATCTCCTGCTGCTGCCAACCTTATGGGCCTTGGCACTGGCTGCGCAAGGCTTTCCGCCATGGTCGACCTCCGCGGTCTTCATCCTTGGATCGTTTCTGATGCGGAGTGCAGGGGTGATTCTCAATGACCTGGCCGATCAATCCTTTGATCGGGAAGTCGACAGAACCAAAAGCCGCCCGCTTGCCTCGGGCGAATTACCGAGACGCCAGGCTATCATGCTCCTCTTCCTGTTGCTGTTTTTGGCCGGGAATCTTTTGTGGTTCCTTGACCCAGTGGTGCTGTGGCTCTCCCCATGGGCGCTCTTGCTTGCAGCCATCTATCCCTTCTCAAAACGTTGGATTCAAATGCCGCAAGCCGTGCTGGGTCTCGCCTTCGGCTGGGGAACCCTCATGGCCTGGGCAGCAGTGCGTGGACGGCTCGACGCGCCGGTCTGGTGTCTGTTTGGCGCAACTGCGGCTTGGGCCGTTGCGTACGATACGATCTATGCGATCCAGGATCAGGACGATGATCGGCGTATCGGTGTCAAATCCGCTGCGCTGTTTTTCGGACCGTACATTCACCTAGGAGTCGGAACAGCGCTCAGTATTATGCTACTCCTACTGAGTGCAGCGGGATGGCTGGCCGAGATCGGCTGGCCCTACTATGCAACTTTGCTGGGCCTGACACTTTTCTTTTCGGCCCAAATCGCGCAATTGCGAAAACCGATCAGCCCTTCCCAGGCATTCGGTATGTTCCGCGCCCACGTCTGGGTTGGCATGGCAGTTCTTGCTGGATTAGTGGCAGGCTTGCTGACCTAACACCCAACTGCCTTACTGGAAGCTCATTCACTCGGCATCTCGACCACATTCTCCGGCTGAGATGCCCGCAGGGTCGCTACATACAGGCTGACCGCCCTGGCATCCGAATCGCTCAATCCCAATGCCGGCATGCGCGTGGCCGAAGCCATGGCCTGTGGATTCTTCAGCCAACGATACACCCAGGTCGCATTCAGTCGAAACCCGGCTCGATCGAGAGCAGGGCCAATCTTGCCACCTTCTCCGTCAAGACTGTGGCAACCGTTGCAGCCGTACTTGTTTTCGTACAACCTCTTGCCATACTCGGCCAATTGTGTGGCTTCCGCCGGCTTTACCGTCAGATCGGGCCTTGGAATGCTGAGACCTTTCCCAGGTCTGGTAGAGAAGTTGTTCAGCGCAACCTGGGCCGTATCCATTTCTTTCTTGGCTTGACCCATCGCATCCTGTTCAGCAGCGTACACGGATTCATCCACGTCCACATCTTTCTTCAACTCTTCGCTTTTCCTCTCGGCTTCTTCACTGGCTTTCTTTTCAGCCGCCTCATAGGCCTGCTTGGCCTGCTCAAACTTCGCCTGCGTCGCCTTCAGCCCTTCTTCAAGGGA
>JAOUEB010000414.1 GCA_029858925.1 Nitrospira sp. | reverse complement strand
CGGGGCGGAGGAAGAACTGGCCGCCGTATGCCGTGAGATCCTGACGCTCGTCGAAGTCCATGGCTATCGGTTCGACGATATCGGCGTAGTGGCGCGGTCGTTCGACCTCTATCGAGCCAAATTACAAACAGTCTTCGATCGGCATCTCGTGCCCTTCATTTCCACTGCGGGACGTCCGCTGGGGAGAGAGCCGCTCGTGAAGGCGCTGCTGAGGCTGGCGTCGCTGCCGTCGAATGACTTCGAGCGTTCCGCTGTCTTGGACGTGGTAGCCTCGCCGTTCTATCGAGGGACGGCGGCCAGCCGGCCGGCGGTTGAGCGCCGGCCGGATCGGTGGCGTCTTGCCGTTTCGGCGTTGGGCATTACGAAGGGATCGGCTGAATGGGCGCGGTTGTCGGCTTCCACGGCGTCATCGATTCTTCAGGATGCCGTCGCCGATCAGGAAGACGAGGGCGTAAGAGCGACGCCTGCCCATGATCCGGCACAAGTGGCGCTGCTGTCGGCTCTTGTGATGAGCCTGATTCAGGATTGTGACCGTCTGCCTCGGCGTGGATCGATCGGGCAGCTCACCGATGCATTTGCCGAATTGGCCTGCGCGCATTGTGTGATTCCAGGCTGGACAGAATTGGAGTCGTCCGAATTCCAAGATGAAACGGATCAGGTTCTCGTCGGCGCATCAGTGAAACACGCACTCGATCGACTATCGGAGCTGGCCCCGGTCGGCGCCGATCTCACATGGGAAGAGTGGACGGAACTGTTCCGACTGGCGTTGGAGGACGAGGCGATTCCTATCGAAGGCGATTCTCATCGAGGGGTATGGGTAGTCGATGCCATGCAGGCCCGCGGCCTGCGCTGTCGCGCCCTCTTCGTGATGGGCCTCAACGAACAGCTATTTCCGCGCGTCGTCCGCGAAGATCCGTTCTTGCGGGACCGGCAGCGGCTCGTGCTGGAGTCCACGCTTGGTTTTTTGATCGAAGAAAAACTGGCGGGCCATGAAGAGGAGCGGCTGCTCTTCCAACTACTGAGCCGCGCCGCGTCGAATCGGCTCTACCTGTCCTATCAGCGGGCCGACGAAGCGGGGCGCGTCATGGCGCCGTCGGCGTTTGTGGCGGCGGCGCAGCGAGATCCCTATTTTGTCGGCAGCCCTGAACGAGTCATTCCACGACGATTGACCGAGCGGGTCGCTGCCCAGCCGACGATCCAGGATGCGCTTCCGGCGCAGGATCTCGCCTTGAATCTGTTGCTGCACGAGCAAGAGGCAGGACCGCTGCTCGATCATATGGGACAGCCTCGCGCGTTGTTCGATCACGGCATGGTGGTTCAGACCATCATGGAACGCGAATCGCTAGACCTGGGGCCGTTTGACGGCATGGTGGGGACGGGCGCTTCATCGGAGACGCCACTCGATCGGCAGGGGCTGTCGCCGACTGCGCTGGAGCGGTATGCGACCTGTCCATTTCAATACTTCTCAGAAAAACGGCTTCGCCTTGATCCGGTTCGGGTAACTCGACAGGATCATCTTCCGGCGCTCACGCTGGGCACGCTTATCCATGCTGCTTTGCGGCTCAGCTATGAACGGTTGATGGCGGTGCAGTGGCCGGAAACTCACATCGATCGTTCGACGGTGACGCAGGTCATCGCCGATTCAACCGCCGAGGTCTTTGCCGGCCATGCAGCCGTGAGCGGGACGGGGCATGCGCTGCTGTGGACGATGGCGCAGGAACAGGTTGTGGCGTTGGTTACGCTTGCCGCTGCCTCCGATCGAGAGGATTACCGCGAGACCGGCTACAGGCCGCAGGCCTTTGAAATTGAAGCAGAGGGGCTGGTGTCTTTGGGGGCCGAGGCAGCGGAACTCAAGATTCATGGCACACTGGATCGCCTCGATGTGCGGCTGAATCCGCCCGGCCTTCGGATCGTCGATTACAAGTTCAAGCAGGGGAGCGAGATGGAGACCAAAGATCGAAATTTGGTCTTGGGCGCAGCCAGGGGGGCACGGCTCCAGCCTCCTCTGTATGCCTCCATGACCGTGCCATCCCTGCCTGCGCCGACTGAAGTGCAATTTGTGTATCTTGCCCCGCGCTGGGACCCACCGATTGCGCGGTCGGTTTTCGAACGCGCAAGTCTGTCCGGCAAGGCCGGGGAGACGATCACGCAGACGATTCGGACCCTCGTGCAGGGCATTGAGCGGCAAGAGTTTTTCATTCTGCCGGATTCCTATTGCGACCAGTGTTCGTTTTCCGCCGCCTGTCGGCGCTACGACTCCACCGCCTGGTGGAGGTCCTACCGTTCGCCGCAGGGCAGAGTGCTGCGCCGGTTGCGAAAGCTACAGGTGAAGGATGAATGAGGGAACGCCCCTGTCGGATGCCCAGGACCGGGTTCTGGCGCAGACCAC
>JAOUEB010000022.1 GCA_029858925.1 Nitrospira sp. | reverse complement strand
GATGCCGTCCATGGTGGACTGGCCCGTGCCGTAGCGGTTGTCGAACATGTGTTTGGTGTCGGCATCGTTGACGGAGATGACCGGAAACTTGAGCACTTTCTTTTCGGCCATGCTGCGCAGGCGAATGACGCCCGTGGTCGTTTCTTCCGTGCCGCCGATCACGTTCTTCAACAATTCTTTTCGCTTGGAGTGGAGGTGCGAGACTACGTCCGCGCCGTCATCCATCGTGACGTGCGGCCGATGGGCGACGGCGGATTCGATGTGGCGATAGTAGGTTGCGTTGTCCTCGCCCTTGATGGCGAAGGTCGGAATGCCTTCATGCTGAACCAAGGCCGCGGCCACTTCATCCTGCGTGCTGAGCGGATTGGACGCGCAGAGGCGGACATCGGCCCCACCCGCTTTCAGTGTGATCGCCAGATTGGCTGTTTCCGTCGTGACGTGGAGGCAGGCGGTGATCCGTACCCCCTTCAGCGGCTGTTGCCGCGCAAATCGCTTTCGGATCAGCCGAAGCACCGGCATGGTGGCCTCAGCCCATTCGATTTTCAATCTTCCTGCATCCGCCAGCTTGATATCTTTCACATCGTAATCCACGGACACCTCCTTCTAAAACTTGTCAATCGTCACTGGCCAATCAGGGGCATGAAAAGGGGGGGCGGGTTTGGAACCCGTCCCCCTTCGGTTTAGCCTTGACCTCAGGCTACACGGTCTACAGGCCCGCGTCTTTGCGCAGGGCCTTGACTTTGTCGGTCTTTTCCCAGGTGAACTCCGGTTCGTTGCGCCCGAAGTGCCCGTAGGACGCGGTCTTGCGGAAGATCGGCCGGCGGAGCTTCAGGTGATCGATGATGCCGCGCGGCGTCATCGGGAAATGTTTGCGCACGAGTTTGTCGAGGTTCTCGACGGAGACCTTTTCCGTGTCCTTGGTATCGACGAGCACGGACACCGGGTCGGCCACGCCGATCGCGTAGGCCAGCTGCACTTCGCATTTGTCGGCCAAGCCGGCGGCGACGAGGTTCTTCGCAATGTAGCGGGCCATGTAGGAGGCGGAGCGATCCACCTTCGTGGGGTCCTTGCCTGAGAATGCTCCGCCGCCGTGGCTGCCGTGTCCGCCGTAGGTGTCCACGATGATTTTTCGGCCGGTCAAACCGGTATCGCCCATCGGCCCGCCGACGACGAATCGGCCGGTCGGATTGATGTGGTGCTTGACGCTCGTGGGATCGTAGAGGCGCTTCGGCATCATGGGCTTGATGACCTTCTCCATGATGTCGCGCTCGATTTGCTTCGTCGTGACGTCCGGACTGTGCTGAGTGGAGACGACAATCGTGTCGATACGTACCGGTTTGCCGTTTTTGTATTCGATGGTCACTTGGGACTTGCCGTCTGGGCGTACCCAGGGGAGGATGCCCTTTTTTCGCACTTCGGCCAGGCGTTTGGTCAATCGGTGCGCCAAGACGATCGGCATCGGCATCAACTCGTCGGTTTCGTTCGTGGCATAACCGAACATCAATCCTTGGTCGCCGGCTCCTCCGGAATCGACGCCCATGGCGATGTCGCCGGATTGCTGGTGGATGGCGGTCAAAACGGAGCAGGTGTGATAGTCGAAGCCCCAGGAGGCGTCGGCGTATCCCACGTCCTTGATGACGTCGCGGATGATGTCGGGGATCTCGACATAGGCTTTCGTGGAGATTTCCCCGGCGACGAAGGCGATGCCGGTCGTCAAGATGGTTTCGCAGGCGACGCGGGAGTATTTATCTTGGGCGATCAGCGCATCCAAAATTCCATCGGAGATCTGGTCCGCGATCTTGTCCGGATGCCCTTCCGTGACTGATTCCGAAGTAAACAAATAGTTATTTCTCATACGATCCCTCTAGGTTGCGGTTATCGAACTCCGCCAGTTAGTCAGGAGGAAATTGACAAGACCCAAGCGACCGGTTGTCACGAGAGTCGTCAGATTCTAAAGGAGACGGTTGGTTTTGTCTATCACCATCCAACGTGGGGGCGATGCGGGCGCAAGGTCGCTTCCTTGACACCTCTTTCGGAGCGTTTGTAAGATGCCACGGTTGTAAAGGAATTGAGCCCAACATCGCACTGGGACCTGTTCATGAAATTGTTGCCGTCTATATGGCTACTCATAGGGCTGATGGCTGCTCAGCCCGGGCTCGGTGTTTTCCTATCGGTATCAGCTGAAGCCGAATCGCTGTTTCCGCAGGCCCAGGCAGTTGAACGGAATCTGACGATGGTGAAGGTCGGCGACGAGGCGCCGAACTTCCACTTGCGCGATCTTGCCGGCAATATGATAAGCCTGTCTCAACTTCGCGGCAAAGTCGTCTTGCTGAATTTCTGGGCCACCTGGTGCGGACCCTGCAGGGTTGAGATGCCGGCGATGGAGCAACTGTATCGGACGTTTCCTCGCAGGGAGTTCGAGATCCTTGCCATCTCCACGGACGCTCAAGGCGTCGCGGTGACTCGCCCGTTTCAGCAGGAGATGGGGTTTACGTTTCCCATTCTTCATGACGCGGAATATCGTGTGGGTCTTATCTATGGCGCGCGATCGCTTCCCCTCACCTTCATGGTCGACCGCCAAGGAGTGATTCGAAAGAAGATCTTCGGCGCCCGCGACTGGGGCTCGCCGGAGGCCCGCGAGTTGATCCAGACGCTCATGAAGTCGTAATCATGACGCAATCGATTCCCCAGATTTCGCTGATTGCCGCGTTTTCAGCCGGCCTGCTTTCGTTCGTGTCCCCTTGTGTGCTTCCGCTGGTGCCGTCCTACATTTCCTACATCACGGGTCTCTCGGTCGAACAGCTGACGGATGCCTCGGAACGGGTGAAATTCAAGAAGGCGATCGTGCTGAACTCGCTGCTGTTCATCGCCGGGTTCTCCTCGGTCTTCATTGCGTTTGGGGCGTCGGCCAGCCTCCTGGGACAAGTCCTCATTACCTATCAGGACCACATCCGCCGCGTCGGCGGTGTCTTGATCGTGCTGTTCGGGCTCTACCTGCTCGGCATCCTGAATCTAAATTTCTTGAAAATGGAGCATCGCTTTCAATTCCGCAGCCGGCCGGCCGGATATCTGGGATCGTTCCTGATCGGCGTGGCGTTTGCCGCGGGCTGGACCCCTTGCGTAGGGCCGGTGTTGGGGTCGATCCTCCTGTACGCCAGTACGACGGACTCCCTCATAAGCGGGGTCGTGCTCTTGACGGCCTATTCGTTGGGGCTGGGCCTGCCGCTCTTCCTCACGGCATTGGGCGTAGACCGATTCCTGGCTTATTTCAAAGAAGTGCGGGTGTATCTGTGGGGCGTGTCGACGGTGAGCGGAGTCCTGCTGGTCATCGTCGGCGTGATGATCTATGCCAATTCCCTCACCATCGTGACGAGTTTCCTGGAGCGGTATGGCATTGGATGGTATCTAGGGCAGTAGTTTCTTGCCACTAGTCTCTGCTTTTCATAATCTCTTCAGCTGCTTGTGAGTCCCTGCTCGTTGTTCTGCTCTTCGTCGCTCGTATCTCGTGAAGCGCAGGACGGAAATTGAGCGTGCCCCTTCTTTGCTTGCGAGATACGCTTCACGAGATACGAGGAACGCGACTAGCACCAGGCGCCGAGGCGGCAGGCGGTAAAGGCCTGGCCCAGCCCACTGGGAGAAGGAATGGAGAACAGGTTTGACACTGGAGATCCGGCAGCAGCCGCTCCAATGTCGGCGATGGGGGATGGGTTTGATTGTTGGGCGAGCTGGGGACCCGGCTTCGCTCCTCCGAGTTTTGCGAGCAGGCGGTTTCCGTCGTCGGCTACCGTGCTGTTCGGGTATTTGTCTGCCAGCAGAACCAGACTCTCCCGCGCCCAATCGTCGGCGCCAAATTCATGGTAGCTCATGGCAAGAAAATACAAGGCATCGGGAGCGACGGGCCGGTCCGGATAGGTCTTGATAATCTGTTCGAATCGGTGCGCGGCAGCCAGGTACGAGCCGCGCCGGTAGTAGAACCGGCCTACGAACAGGTGCATCTGCGCGAGCCAGTCGCGACATTCTTCAAGCTTCTGCTGCGCCTGGGCATCGTAACGGCTTCCAGGATACTCTTTTCTTACGCGTTCGAACGCGGTGATGGCTTTATGAATGGGGTCAGGGTCCCGATCGATGCTTTTCGAGAGTTTGAGATGGACCTCTCCGATCTTGAACGCCGCATAGGGGGCGAGCATATGGGATCGGAAGAGGTCCAGGAAGCGGTTGTACTCGGTCAATGCTTCGTTGTATTCCTCTTTCTCGAAAAACGCTTCTCCACGCTTCATAATCACATTGGGGTGGAAGAGCTGTTTCTCGATATTGTCTTCGAGAAAGATCTGTTCGTCTACGCCACTGAGTACTTTCTTCGTGCCGCTCCGCAAGTCTTCGGGGGTGCCTGTACAGGCAGCGAGGAAGACTGGTCCCACGAGGAGGCAACCAAGCAGGGGTATGAAAGAACCTCGTGATGCCAGATTGGACTGAGTTCTCGGGGGTGTAAACTGGCCTGACATAGACTAGATTCATAGCAAGGATAGGGGGCAAAAAGCAACGAGAAGGAGAAGGTCGGTTGACCCGTCTCCGGCTGCTCCCTATAATCCCCCCGCGCGTAGTGTCGGCACTGTCCCTTCTCGATCCACCATCGGCGGAGCCATGATTCGAACTAGGGTGATTGGAACAGGCAGCTATCTCCCTCATCGGGTTGTGACGAACGAGGAGATCGCCCGTCCGTTAGGACTTGCTCCCGACCAGATTCACCGGCTGACCGGCATTCGAGAGCGGCGTTGGGCGGCGGATCACGAAGCTCCTTCCGACATGGCGATCGAGGCGGGGCGCCAGGCTCTCTCGGCGGCCGGTTGCGAGGCCTCCGCCATTGAGGCCATCATCCTATCAACCACGTCTCCGGACATGGTGTTTCCTTCAACCGCTTGTTTTGTCCAGCGGGGGTTGGGGTGCAAAGGAGTGGGCGCGTTCGATGTGTCCGCCTCCTGCTCTGGTTTCCTGTACGGGCTCTCCATGGCCCAGGCCATGATCCAGAGCGGGCAGATCCGGACCTGCCTTGTGGCGGCATCAGAGGTCAAGTCTCGTTTTCTCGATCTGAAAGATGCCGCAACCGCCATGTTGTTCGGTGATGGGGCAGGGGCTGTCCTGTTACGTGGCGAGGAAGATCCAAGCCTGGAGGCGCGGGGGATCTTAGGCGTCAGGTTGCGCGCCGATGGATCGCGGCATGATCTCATTCGTGTTCAGGCTGGTGGGTCGCGAGCACCGTCATCTCTGGCCACGCTGGAGAAGCAGGAACATACCCTGCGCATGCAGGGTGCGCCCCTCTATCGATCTGCGATTCGACGGATTGAGCAGGCCGTGCAGGATATCGTGAAGGAGTTTGGAGTCGATCTTCGCGAGGTCAAACAAGTCGTCCTACATCAGGCCAACGGCCGGATTCTGGCTCAGATCGCCGATCGTCTGGCTATTCCACAGAGCAGGCTCTCGTCGGTCATCGAGCGCTACGGCAACACGTCATCAGCTTCGTTGCCCATCGCGCTTGATGCGGCAGTGCGCGGCGGGGCTATCGCATCCGGCGACCTTGTGTTGCTGGGTACCTTTGGCGGAGGCTTGACGTGGGCGACCAGCCTTGTCCGGTGGTAGCAGTCCAGCGGGTATCTCGTCGTTCGTGAAGCGTATCTCGTTGAGGACAAGAGCCTATAGCTGATAGCGTATGGCACGTGACCGACCGAAAAGTTTTGAATTGTGCGTTTTGAGTTCATCACGCACAACTAAAAACTAAACACTCATAACTTAACACTCAGCACTGCTTCTGCCATACGTTTTTTCAAGCGAACGACGCTTCACGAGATACGCGCGGTCTACGCCTTGCCCGCATCGCTTGCGTGAACCGCCATTCTGTCCCTGCCTCGAATGGGAAGACGCACCACAAATTTGCTTCCATGAGGATGGTTCGCCTCCACCCACACCTGCCCCCCATGCCCTTCCACGATATGCTTCACAATCGCCAGGCCAAGCCCTGTCCCGCCCAGTTCGCGCGAACGGGCCTTATCAACGCGATAGAACCGTTCAAATACACGGGGGCGATCCTGTTCCGGAATGCCGATTCCTGTGTCTGAGACCGTCAGTTCGATCGCTCCGTCGGAGGTTCCTGCTGCTTCCGCGCCAGTAACCAGCCTGGAGTCGACGATGATGGTGCCGCCTGCGGGCGTATATTTCACGGCATTATCGAGTAAATTGGTCAGCACCTGCATGAGGCGGCCTTCATCGCCTGCGACGGGGGGGATCCGTTCGTCGATCGATGAGACCAGGCGATGTCCGTTCTTATCGGCGATGGGTTTGATCGTCGAGAGTGCGCGTTCGATGATCGGGCGCAGGTCGAGCGGTTCTTCTTTCAGCAGGATGCGGCCAGATTCGATTTTCGACAGTTCGAGCAAATCTTCGATAATGAGGTTTAGCCGGTCGCTCTGCTTGAGGATGATATCCAGAAATTGCGCCGAGGCCACAGGGTCGTCTTTCGCCCCATCCAGAAGGGCTTCGACATAGCCTTTGATGGATGTGAGCGGCGTGCGCAGTTCATGAGAGACATTAGCCACGAAATCCTTTCGGATGTTTTCGAGGCGCCGCAGTTCCGTCATATCGTGGAACACCAGCACGACACAGGCCTCATTCTCACGCTCTCCCCCTGCGACAGAGACTTCGATGTGCAGGCAGCGGCCTGTAAGCGGCAGGATGATTTCGCCCTCATGATTCGTCCGCGAACGGAGGGATGACATCACCAGGTCGTTCAGTTCTTGATGACGGAACAGCTCCGCGCAGGGACGGCCCCGGGCCTCTGTGCGTGAGACTCCGAACATGCGTTCCAGCGCCGGGTTGATCTGCAAGACATGGCTGCGATAGTCGAGCACCATGACCCCTTCGACCATTGAGGTCAACATGGCGAGCAGCTGCGCCCGATCTTCCGAGAGTTCATCGATCTTGGTGTGCAGCTGGTCCGCCAGGTCATTGAGCGCGGCGGTCAAAAGGCCGACTTCATCCTGGGCGGTTGTCTTGATGGGAGCAGTCGAGCGATCAGAGGCCAGCTGTCGAGTTGTCTGCGCAATGTCCGAAAGGGGTTTGGTTATGCTCCGCGCGAGCCAGAGGCTGAGCGATGCGATGACGAGCAGGGCGCCGGCGAGTGCTCCGATGAGGTTCCGCTGAAACTGGGCGATATCACGGTTGATCTGGACCATGGGGAGCGCGATGCGCACGACGATCGGCTGAGCGCCAGGAGGCTGCGTCATGAGCCTGGCTCGATAGATCGTGCGTTCTCCCGTGGTGGCCGTCCGAATGTCCTGTCCGTATCCCGCGGCGAGGGCCTGTACGACTTCGGGCTTCCCCCGATGGGTGTCAACAGTGGACAAGTCGGCATCCCGTACGGCGCTATCGGCCAGCACCGTTCCATCCGCGGCAACCAGTGTGATGCGGGCTTCGGTCCGGTTTCCGAGATCGCGGGCGGCCTCCTGGAGCCGGGACGCTGCTGGAATCGGGGAAGAGGCACGAAACAAGGGCTGGAGCCCGTATTCGACAAGTCGAATTTTCGCGTCCAGCAGGTCGCTCAGCTGAGTCAGGTACTGGCGTTCGAGCGATTGAATAGCCATCGCGCCGGCGACGACCACACCACAGGTCACCGCCAGGAGCATACCGATCGCTACTTTCCATCGGATCGAAAGAGTCATGGCGGCGGGTACTGTTCACGCATCAGGTCTCATCCACCGTATGTTTCAATTTATACCCCAATGATTTCACGGAGACGATGGCGGCATCGAGGGGCGGTAGCTTTTGTTTCAGCCGCCGGACATGGACGTCGACCGTTCTGGTGGTTCCATAGTAGTCGTAGCCCCACACGGCATTCAGGAGGATGTCGCGAGTGAGGACTCGTCCAGGATACCGGAGGAGGTGTTCCAGCAAGCCGAATTCTTTGGCGGTCAGCGGCACCTCGTCATTTCCCAAACGGACCTCGTGCCGGGTCGTATCCATCGTGACCGGGCCATAGTGGTAGAGGCCGGTTTTTTCCACGGGCGTACGTTCCAGCCGGCGCAGCAGGGCTTTGATGCGGGCGACGAGCGCTTTTGGGCTGAACGGTTTGGCCACATAGTCATCTGCACCCAGTTCGAGGCCGATGACCGTGTCCGATTCCTCTGCTTTAGCCGTCAGCATGATGATGGGCAGCAGGGCGGTCTCAGGAACGGAGCGCAGGCGTTTGCAGACTTCGAGTCCGTCCAGTTCGGGCAGCATCAAATCCAGCACGATGAGAGCCGGTTTGTCCTCCTTGACCTTCTTGAGCGCCTCGACTCCGTTCATGGCTGTAGCAGTCCGAAACCCTTCCTTCTCCAGGTAGAGCTTGATGAGCTGGAGGATGTCCTGCTCGTCTTCGACGATGAGGATTGTTTTCTGGAGCGAGGCACCCATGGTTGTAGGCACAGCGTACGGAGGAGGGGAGAGCCTGTCAAGCGAAGGGAGCAACGGGGATATGGTGAATGGTGAGAGGGTAAGTGGCAAGTGGTGAGTGCAAGGGCAGCGGATTTTCGGATGCCTGCTATAGTTTCAAGAGGTTCAATAACCCGCGCTGCTAGGGGCAAGTGCTCTAGTGAGGCCAACAGGTGTGGATAAATGGACTCTTGCGCAGCATAGCAAATGGAGGAGTGAGATGAAAACCAACGGCCAATGGGCTGTGATCGTGACGTTGGGGGTATGGAGTCTGCTGAGTGCCGGTTGCGTGACGAACCATAAGGTCGAACTCTTGCTGAGCGAAACGTATCCTCCGCCTGCGCAAGTGACCGCACCTCATCCAGGCATTATTCTTTCCCAGGTCGAAGATACGGCGCAGTCGCCCGAATACATTGGCACTCCCAGTTATCTGGGAGAAGGTCTGGAAAACTTTGGTTTGTTGTACCTCGTCCTTGTGATGCGCAACGACTACAACCAATACCTTGCCGACACCCCGCGAGTTGATCTCATTCGAAATGTCGGATTGTCCAAGCTCCGCGGAGCGGGCCTTTCCGTGGCATTCCGACCGGCGCACTCTGTTCAGAAAGAAAACACGCCCTCTCCGACCCAATTGCTCGTCAAGGCCAAGATTCGATCGATTGAGGTTACCAACACGACATGGACCCTGCCGCTCATCATAGTCTGGGGTATAAGATACGATGCTCTGATAGCCAACGTGACACTGGAGTGCCAAGTCCTCAAGGCCGGCAATCCGGAGCCGATTTGGGAGGGCACCGTACATGGGAAATCTGAGGAAACTGACGAGATCAAGAAACAATACCCTAAAGGGGAAGATCGGCAACGAGTGGTTGTCGGTCAGGCTTTGGAACAGGCGTGGGACAGCATTCTTCAGCAATCCCGCCTCAAAGAGGTCAGTCTTCGCCTGAGGAGCGATGCCTTTGCCGAAGCATTCAAGAATGCCGAGCAGGCTGAGGCCGGCACTGATAAATCGATGGCACTGACCGGCTACGCAAGAGCGTACACCGTATCTGATACCGACGATCAAACCTTGTCGGTAATCAAAGCGCTCGCACGGTTGCACCGCACGGCTCAGGACAAGATGGCGCTCCCGGAGGAGGCGCGCAGGTTTGGAGTGCAAGCCACCAGCCTCGTGGAGAAGCAACGCTACGATGAAGCAATCGTCAGGTATGACCAGGCATTGGACGTGGCCCCTTGGTGGGCCGAAGGTCATTTCAACCGATCGTTAGTGGAAGCGAGTCAGAGTCGCTACAGCGAGGCTGCGGCCAGCATGAAACTATTTCTTCTGCTAGCCCCGCAGTCTCCGGACGCCCGCGCGGCCCAGGATAAGATCTATGAGTGGGAATTGGAAAAGAAATAATAATGAGGGAAAGCG
>JAOUEB010000412.1 GCA_029858925.1 Nitrospira sp. | reverse complement strand
TCAGATCGATTCCCAAGGCCTCGCCCAATCCCAATCCTTCTGCCAACGCCGCGGTGTTGCTGTTCATCACCATATTGACGAGGGCCTTCACTGCCGCTGCTTCTCCAGCCGGGCCGATATAGCGGACCGTTGTGCCCAGGGCGTCGAGTATCGGCTTGGCCCGATCGAACGCGTCCTGCTTGCCGCCGCATATGAGATACAGCGTGCCCTGGCGCGCCTGGGTGATGCTGCCCGCCATACAGGCCGCTACACTCGCCCCGCCGCGTGTTGTCACCAGCCGTTCGATGTCACGGTGAATGTTCGGGGAGAGGGTTGCGCAGTTGATGAACAGCCGGTTGTCCGCATGGACCAGCAGCGAGGTCTCATCATGTTCTGCAAAGATGGCGAGCATGGCTGCATCATTCGAGACGGCGGTGATGACGACGGAGGATGCTCCGGCGACCTCTGCCGGTGTCTGTGCCTGTGGGAGGTGCAGTTCTTCCGCCAAGGCGCGTGCGGCGGGGGAGTGAAGGTCAAAGATCGATGTGAGCTGGAATCCCATCTCGCTGAGGCGGCGCGCCATATTGGCGCCCATGCGGCCCACGCCGACGAATCCGATACGCAATTGGGTGTGCATAGGGGGTCCCTCTGAATGTATGCCGGCTCAGCGCCGGCCATCATACCAAACGGATAAGCGCTTCTTGTCCTTCAAGGTTCGATGCCGGTTGAAAATAACCCGTAGGATTTGTCCGGCGATCTCGCGCGCCGAATAGAGAGAGATTTTGCGCGGCGAAGTATTGAGCGGATGTGCGGTCAAAATAATAAATTCCAGATTGCGCTGCCGTCCCCATTTCTGTAACCGCTTGCTGAGGTCGATTTCTTCCAGCGCGTAGAGATCTTGGTTGAATCCGCCGACTTCGCAAAACGCATCCCGGCGGCAGACCAGCAGGGCGCCGGCTGCCCAGCGGAGCAGGACCGACACCTGTGTCCAGAACCGCAAGATTCCATCTGCCCACCAGGGCAGTCCCGGCATAGAAAGCGTGCTGCCACAGCCCACAGAGTTTCCGGATTTCATGACACGCAGGATGTCGCCCAGCAATCCCGGACTGAGTGTGCTGTCGGCGTCCAAAAACAGCAACCAATCGCCGGTTGCCACAGCGGCGCCGGCATTGCGCGCCCGGCCGATCTGATTGATCGGTTCAAACACGACCTGTGCGCCTGCTTGTGTAGCCAGGTGGGCGGTGTTGTCGGTGGAATTATTGTCGGCCACGATAATTTCCGACGTGACGCCTGGACCGGAGTGTTCGGCCAGTGCGTCGGTCACGGATCGAAGACAGTGTTCTATCAGCCGCTCTTCATTGAACGCCGGGATAATGATGGAGAGGCGCATGGAATAATGGGTCCTGGTGATTCCGCGGATCATACCCCTTCGGGCGGTCTCTGCATGATGCCATAGTTGCCATGGATACGGCTATTGAGCTGGGACGCAGCATGCGCTATTCTCCTGGCTCCACAAGGAGGGATTTCATGCCAAAACGAGTGCGGACCGGACTGACGCGCAGTGATATTCTCGATCGCTATATTGAACGGGTTAAGCAGATGCTGGTGAAGTTCCAGCCGTTTCTGTCGCGCAAGCGAGGCAGCGCGTCATTGGAGGGGTTTGACGAGGCTGCCGAGGAATTGATCGGGCAAGTGTTCGGCGCGGCGTCGAACGAGGCGGAGGCCTACGAGTATGCAAAGACCGGCGAGTCGGCCCTGTTGCCGGAAGAAGCGCAAGAAAGCGGGACGCACAATATCGAGCGCGAAAGCCTCCATCAGCGCCGGCAAGTGCTCGAAAGCTGTCTGGCCGACTTGGAGATGCGCCGCCGCGTACAGGTTTCCCGCGAAGGCAAGAATGGGTTCAAGGCGATGGTGGAACAGTATATGTCGCGGAATGTGCCGAGTATCCACCGGACTGCGACGATCAAGGATGCCGGCCGGCTGCTGTTAAAACACAAAGCAGGCTCACTGATGGTGGACGACGGTTCCCGATACATCGGGATTGTCACCGAATCCGATCTCAGCCGGAAAGCCGTTGCAAAGGGAATGGATCCCAATAGCACCACGGTCATGTCCTGCATGAGCAAGGCCGTGAAGACGATCGAGGAAGACGAGCCGATCTCCGAAGCCATTGCCATCATGAAGAAAGAGGGGATTAGGCATCTTCCCGTCACCGCCGACGGCACCATCATCGGCGTGCTCTCCGTCGCGGATCTGCTCCGGGCGTTGACGGATTAGTGGTATCGATATGAGAGGGGGGGGTAGGATAAGCCCATCCGAAGAGGCGTCGAGACAGGCGCCACAGGCAGCTGACTGCCTGTGGCGCCTGTCTTTTTGTGCGTTAATTCCCGGTCCTAGTGCCCGCCTTCGGGCCCTGCGA
>JAOUEB010000413.1 GCA_029858925.1 Nitrospira sp. | reverse complement strand
TCGCTCCTCCCCCGCTTCTGTCCCGCAGGCCACCGGATCAACTCACGATCCCTTTCCCCTTTTCCACCGCCTCGTCAACCGCGTCTTTGGCATCGCCCACCAGCCCTACCATACGCTCCGTGACATCTTCCGCCAAATTCTGGAGTTGCCGCCGCGTGTAAGAGCCGGAGTGGGGCGCCAGCAGCAATCCGGCCGCCGCGCCGACCGCCAACCCGGCCAGAAACATGACGGCCATCTCCCCGCATCGACTGTCCTGCTCCATGATCGCCTCCTCTCATAGATCCACACACACCGCATAGTTCAATGTGACGAAACACCGGGCCTACTCCGTCACCTCCGCTGACTTCCCTTCTGCAGATCAGACGACAGTCAACCCAATGCATCCCTTTCGCGCCTACTTCTTCTCTTCGCGTTTCATACCCTTCCCGGGCTTCTCTTCCTCCACGTCGATCACGGCGCCGGTGGCGGCATCGATGTGCACCTCCATCAGTTTGTTCTCCGCCGTAACGACTTCGACTTCCCACACGATTTTGTTGTGTTTCTTCTCCAGTTCAGCCTCGACGACCTTGCCGGCGACTTTCTCCAAGGCTGTTTTGATCGCTTGGTCGATCGTCACTTTGGCTGCGGCGGCCATGTCGATGGCCTCCTTGACCTCGTCTTTCTTCCCCTTGTCATTACTCCACGCCGGCTCGCTGAACAGCAACATCGCACCCATAACCATCACGATAGTTCCCACTGGCAGCTTCATCGAAACCTCCTCGTAAAAAGTGACGGCCCGTTCCGGTTAGACGCACACGACTCCCTCTCAGCATCGCCCGTCTCATTTCTCGGACAGATGCTGGGAAGTGCAAGACTCGGGCTCACGGGATAGTCTGTTCAACCAGGCTTGAGCCCCCATGCCTGTCCCCTTGTGCGACAGGTTGAAGCGGTTCAGTGGGGAATTGAGCGACAGGGGATCAGTCTCCCGACGACCGGCTGGAACTGGAAACGCCAAGGCGCACCCTCGCGTCGTGGATCAGTTCTTGCGCAGAGCGATAAGCTGGTCCGCCTGCCTGAGGTTTGCCGTCAGACTGAATCTCGTTTTCTGATCGAGTGTTTGATCCAAGAGGTACTCGATCCGCCCGTAAACCACAGTGATCGGTCCGCCCATCTCCTGGAATGAGCGCCCTCGATCATGTGCCTTCAGCCGAAGAACCGCCGAAAGAACGGGTCTTCGAAAGAAGTCGAGGGCGATTCGAACAAGCCCTGACCCCGCCCCATGACAAGGACGCGATTTCCTGTTCGGAGGCGCAGGATTGGAGCATCAGCAGTGCGCCGAGAACGAGGGCAAAGATGAAGGACCGGAGCATCACTAGCGCAGCGAGAACTAGGACAAACACGACCGCCGCCAACGTCAGCCGCACCAACTGGCGATGGTCTCTGATCAGCGTATCCGACATGGTCACCATCTCTCTTTTGCCCGGGTCACGCAACAGCTCGTGCCTAGGCAAGTCTCAACGGGCTCCCGCCCTCTCAGCCGCAGTGGGAGGTCGATCAAGGGCCCGCCGCTGACGCTGGACATCGGATTGAGGCGCCCCATCAATATAGACAAGATAGACAAGGATGTACGGGTTCGGCAGTCGCAAAAGAACTAGGAGAGTACCGAGATGAGGAGCAAGAGAAACCTAGCAGGATGCTGAAAAAGTCCGCCAGCGGCGTTCTCGCATCGCTCAGAGGCTCACCGTACGGCGCGGAGTACGCTTCGCCGCTTCGCTCGCTGCGGCCTTGCTGGACGGCCATTTTGAGCATCCTGCGTGGCTACGTGATGTCGCCTCAACCATCGAGATCTGTGATAGCCTCAGGGGTCAGCATGTGTTTTTCCGCAGCCTGCTAGTCCTCATGCGGGCTAGGAAAGACCGGCCTCGGCGCTCGCCAGGCCTTCGGCGATCGCAAACTTGATCAGGGCGGCTGTGGAGTGGAGATCGAGCTGTTCCATGAGGCGAGCCTTGTGAAACTCGACGGTCTTGACCGACACGTTCAGGACGGTAGCCATCTCTTTCGTGCTCTTGCCTTCCCCGACGAGTTGGAGCACTTCCCGCTGTCGCGGCGTCAACTCGGCCACCGATTTCCTCGTCTCTGTCTGGGCAGGCTGAAGCATCCGGTCGAGGATCGGTTTGGTAATGGACGGCGTGAGATAGGTCTGTCCATTGAGGACCGTCTCGATCGCCTGTTGCAGCTCGAACGCCGCCGACTGTTTCAGCAGATAGCCGCTGGCCCCGACTTTGATGGCCTCGGTGGCATAGGTGGGGCTGGCATGCATCGTCAAAAAAATGAGTTTCGCGTCCGGGACGGATGTCTTGATCTGCCGCGCCGCGTCCAACCCATTCAAGAGCGGCATCGAGATATCCAGCACGATCAC
>JAOUEB010000021.1 GCA_029858925.1 Nitrospira sp. | reverse complement strand
AGCACAATGCCCTCCATGTGTTTCCACATGGAGGGCATTCCAAAACTTTCGAACAATGGAGCGAGCCGAAACCGTGGCCTATGCGGGCTTTTCATCCTCACCGGACGACGGCTGCGCAGGGGTGTTTGCCGATTTCTTCGTTGCCGTCGTTGCGGCGCGCGAAACCAATTCAATGGCGACCATTTCCGCGCCATCCCCAATGCGCCGGCGAGTTTTCACTATTCTGGTATAGCCACCTGGACGATCCTTGAATCGCCCCGCCACGTCGGCGAATAACTTGGAGACGACATCCTTGCTCCGCAAAAAACTGAGCGCATGCCGTCGAGCCGGGAGCGTCCCTTCCTTCCCCAGCGTAATCATGCGATCGGTGAAGCCGCGTATCTCTTTAGCTTTCGCTTCCGTCGTTTCGATCCGCTCGTGATCAAGTAACGACGTGACAAGATTGCGGAACAACGCCCACCGATGTTTTGTTTGCCTTCCGAGCTGTCGCCCTTTTTTCCTATGTCGCACGGCGTTCCCCTTGGCCTAAAATTACTCTGACTTCGGACTCTCAATATGAGCCGGTGGCATGTCCACCTTAGTGCCCAACGAGAGCCCCATTTCGGACAAGATCTCCTTGATTTCGTTGAGAGACTTTTTCCCGAAATTCTTTGTCCTCAGCATCTCTCCTTCCGACTTCTGCACTAAATCCGCGATGGTCTTGATATTGGCATTTTTCAAGCAATTCGCGGCACGGACGGATAATTCCAACTCGTTCACGCTGCGGGAAAGATTTTTGTTCACCTCCCGCTGTGACTCCTCGTATCCCGCCTCGCTTTTCCCCTCGCCCCGCTCCTCCGGATTGATGAAGATATCCAGATGCTCGCGCAAAATACCGGCCGCCGTGGACAAAGCATCACGTGGACTGATGGTCGCATCAGTCCAAATCTCAATCGTCAGTTTGTCGTAGTCTGTCATCCGTCCAACTCGAGCATTTTCAACTTGAAAATTTACCCGCTTAATCGGAGAAAAGATCGAATCGATAGCAATTACACCGATCGGCAAACCTTCTTCCTTGTTGCGCTCCGCCGGAACGTAGCCGCGGCCGTGCTTAACCGTCATTTCGATGTCCAGAGTCGCATCTTTATCCAGCATTGCAATGTGCAAATCAGGAGTCAAAATGGTGACGTCTCCGTCATGAATGATGTCAGATCCTTTGGCTTCTCCGGGCCCCTTTTTCTTCAACCGAATCGTCTTGGGCTTGTCGGTATGGAGCGCCAACCGCAGACTCTTGATGTTCAGGATGATTGCCGTCACATCTTCCGTGACACCCGAAATCGTTGAAAACTCGTGTACAACCCCTTCAATCTTCACCGTGGTGACCGCAGCTCCCGTCAGGGACGACAGCAATACGCGTCGGAGGGCGTTTCCAATCGTGGTACCGAAGCCCCGCTCGAATGCCTCCGTGGTGAATCGACCGAATGTCGGGGAATGCGCATCTTTATCGACTTCCACCCGCATCGGGACCTGAAAGTCTTTCATCGCCTTGATCATGACTCCCCCTCTATGTACCAGCGTGTACGTAACTCAGCTGCGGACCATACGTCCCGCACAACAACGCCACCCCTGGATCCAACGGCTATCGTGAATACAATTCCACAACCATCTGTTCATTGACCGGCAATGGGATGTGTTCCTTCGCCGGCAACGCGCGCACGATCCCTTTGAGCGCACCCCTATCAAGCTCAAGCCAGTCCGGAATCCCACGACTGTCAACGGCCTCCAAGGCCCCCTGAATCGTGGCCAGGTTCCTGCTTCGCTCACGAACTTCGATCACGTCTCCCGCCTTCACCTGCGCGCCTGCGACGGTGATCTTCTTCCCATTCATCAGGAGATGGCCATGGCTCACGATCTGCCTGGCCTGTTTGCGCGACATACCAAATCCCAATCGATACGCGACATTATCGAGACGGCATTCGAGCAACCGCAGCAACGCTTCGCCGGTGACACCGGTTTGCCGCTCTGCCCGCTCGAACACTCCGCGGAATTGCCGTTCTTGAAGGCCGTAGATTCTTCGCAGTTTCTGTTTTTCGCGAAGCTGCAGGCTGTAGTCGGAGGTCCGTTGACGCCCCTGTCCATGCTGGCCTGGAGGATAGCTCCGCCGCTCAATGGCGCACTTTTCCGTCATGCAACGCGAACCTTTGAGAAATAGTTTCTCACCTTCTCGCCGACAGAGCCGACAGACGGGACCGCGATACTTTGCCACTTCTCTACCTCCAGTTGCCGCAGACATGCCCTCTCGCATGTCCAGAATCGTTATTCAATCCGACGTTCGGTTCCTCACGGCTTATACACGCCGCCGTTTTGGCGGTCGGCAGCCGTTATGCGGAATGGGCGTCACGTCACGAATCATGTTGATACGCAGCCCAGCTCCTTGCAGTGAGCGGATCGCCGACTCCCGACCGGAACCAGGCCCATTCACATAGACATCGATCTGTCGCATCCCGCTCTCCATCGCCTTGCGGGCCGCAGCCTCTCCGGCTCGCTGCGCGGCAAACGGAGTGCTCTTGCGGGACCCTTTGAATCCTTGATTGCCTGCACTAGCCCACACCACCGTATTCCCGCTCATGTCCGTAATCGTCACGATTGTGTTGTTGAACGAGGCTTGAACGTGCGCAACTCCGCTTTGAACGATCCGCCGTTCTTTCTTCTTCCCCTTCTTGACGCTCATGCAAACTCCTTACATTGTCCGTTCACCGAATTATGCGCTCTAGGCACTCTTAGTCATCGACGGTCTCGGCTTGCTGCCGACACCAGAACGGCGTCCTTTGCGCGTCCTGGCATTCGTTTTCGTCCGCTGCCCTCGCACGGGCAAGCCCTTCCGATGCCGAAGGCCTCGGTAGGTTCCCGTATCGACCAGCCGCTTGATGTTCAATGAGACTTCCTTGCGAAGATCCCCTTCTACCCGGTAATCACGCTCGATGATCTCGCGCAGCTTGACGATCTTGTCCTCGCTCAGGTCCTTAACACGGACGGCTACATCGACGCCAGCCTCTTTGAGAATTTTCAAAGCGGCCGGCCGGCCAATCCCGAAAATGTAGGTCAAGCCGATATCGGCCCGCTTGCCTCTCGGCAAATCGACGCCAGCGATACGTGCCATTGCTTCTCCCTTTCGTCGAATCGTGTACCGTCATCAGCCAGTACGAGACGCGCCACGCACAAGGCCGCGCTCGACGGTGGCAGATAACATCGTTACCCTTGGCGCTGTTTATGGCGGGGGTTGGCGCAGAGAATTCGAACCACCCCTCGCCGGCGCACAACTTTGCACTTTGCACAAATCGGCTTCACCGATGATTTGACTTTCATGAGAACTCAATGCCCCCTGCTACTTGAAGCGATACGTGATTCGGCCCCTGGTCAAATCATAGGGCGACATTTCCACTGTCACCTTATCACCGGGAAGGATACGAATGAAATGCATCCGCATCTTCCCCGATATGTGCGCCAAGATGATATGGCCATTCTCGAGTTTCACCCTAAACATCGCATTAGGCAAGGTCTCTGTCACGGAGCCCTGCACTTCGATAATGTCTTCTTTCGCCACGTACTCCTGCGTTCTTTCCTGACGACTTAGATTTCGTTTGCTACTCGCCGGCTCAGAATACGAGCCGGCCCGCTTGGCTGTATTGCAATCGTATGCTCGAAGTGAGCGGACAAGCTCCCATCGGCCGTGACCGCCGTCCAACGATCCTCAAGGACTCGCACAGCACTCCCACCCATATTGACCATTGGCTCGATAGCGAGCACCATGCCGCTCTGTATCCGCGGTCCCTGACCAGGCTTCCCGTAGTTGGGAACCTGCGGCTCTTCGTGCAATTGTCTGCCAATCCCATGCCCTACAAATTCCGTAACGACCGAATACCCACCAGACTCGACATGGCGTTGAACCGCATGGGAAACATCCGTTAACCGATTGCCGACCACCGCCTGCTCGATTGCCAGATACAGCGATTCTTCCGTCACCCGCACTAACGCAGCAATCTTCTCAGATACCTGTCCAACCGCCACCGTTACCGCCGAGTCTCCATAAAATCCACCCACGATGGCGCCAAGATCCAGCCCAATAATATCGCCTTCTTTGAGCTTTCGTCCGGATGGAATCCCATGAACCACCTGTTCGTTCACGGACGCGCAAAGGGTCTTCGGGTAATTTCTGTATCCTTTGAACGCCGGGACCGCTCCTCTCGCTCGAATCTCTTTCTCGGCCAGGCGGTCAAGGTCATCGGTAGAGATCCCTGCACGAACTTCTTTGCGAACAATCTCTAGCACCTCGGCAACTACTCTCGACGCCTCCGCCATAATCTCGATTTCAGCAGGCGTCTTGAGGATGATCATACCGTATCGTATGCCGCCAGCACCTTCGTCAAGCTCTGATACACCGACTCGACTGGTCCTTCACTATCCAGGTGCGACAAGATATGCTTCTTCTCGTAGTAGCCGATCAACGGGGCGGTCTGCTCTTCATAGACCCTGAGCCGCGTCTCAATCGCCTCCCGCTGATCATCGCTCCGCTGAACCAATCTGTCACTGCACCGATCGCAGACGCCATTTATTTTCGGAGGCGCAAACTCCACGTGATACGTCGCTTGACACTTTGGGCAACTTCGACGCCCACTCAGCCGTTTCACGATCTCTGCGCGGGACACCTGAAAGTTGATGATACGATTCAGGCCTATGCCCCGTTCATCAAGCACTTTCCCCAACTCTTCCGCTTGGGGAATCGTCCTTGGAAATCCGTCCAGGATAAATCCTTTTGCGTCACTTGGATCGGCTAATTTCTCCCGCACCAACCCGATGACCACCGAATCAGGGACCAGCTGGCCTCCATCCATATAGGCTTTCGCTTCGAGGCCCAAACTGGTGCGATTGCGAACGGCCTCCCGGAGCAGATCTCCAGTTGAGATTTTTCTGACGCCGTACTGCGCCGCAACCTTATCGGCCTGCGTACCCTTACCCACACCTGGAGCACCAAGAAACACGAGCCGCATACCGCGTCATCCGCTTCTTCCGCGTAGCGGAGCCATGCCCTTACCCAAAAATCCATCATAGTTGCGCATCAACATATGGGACTCAATCTGTTGCGCCGTATCAAGACCCACCCCGATGACAATCAACAACGAAGTTCCACCAAAATAAAATGGCACGTTCAATTTGTAAATGAGCAATTCCGGAATGACACACACAACGGCCAGATAAATGGCTCCGGCAAAAGTAATTTTCGTCAGCACATTATAGATATAGTCTGAGGTTCGCTGCCCGGGACGAATGCCGGGAATGAATCCACCGTACTTCTTCATGTTATCGGCCATATCCACCGGATTGAGCACCACCGCCGTATAGAAGAAACAGAAAAACAGAATGAGCCCCACATACATCAGCGTATAGAGCACCGACCCAGGTGACAGTTGCGTGCCGATCTCCTTGATCCACGGTGTTTCGAAAAAACCTGCGATCGTGGCCGGAAACGCGATAATCGAGGACGCGAAAATCGGCGGGATCACACCCGCGGTATTGATCTTCAAAGGAATGTGCGTGCTCTGCCCTCCATAAACGCGCCGACCGATGACGCGCTTGGCGTACTGCACGGGAATCTTCCGGCGGCCGCTTTCCAAAAACACAATCGCCGCAACAACGACCACCATCAACACCGCCAACCCAACAAGCATCACGATATTGAGCTGACCGACCGTGTAGAGGTCAAAAGTCTGCGCTACGGCCGACGGCAATCGCGCCACGATACCAGAGAAAATGATTAACGAAATCCCATTCCCGATTCCCCGCTCGGTGATTTGCTCACCCAGCCACATCAGGAACCCCGTACCAGCCGTCAGGGTAATCACCGTCATCAGACGGAATCCCCACCCGGTGGCAAGTACGAACTCGCCTCCATTCATCTGCTCCAACCCGACGGCAATCCCAAATCCCTGTATCAGCGCAATTCCGATCGTGCTGAACCGGGTATACTGAATGATCTTCTTCCGCCCTCTCTCACCTTCCTTCGCCAATTTGGTGAGATGCGGAACAACGACGGTCAGCAGCTGAAGAATAATCGACGCGCTGATATAGGGCATGATGCCCAGCGCAAAAATCGTCAGCCTCGACAGCGAGCCACCTGAGAAAATATCCAAGAAACCGAGCAGAGAACCGCCCTGTTTTTGCAGGAACTCGGAGAGTGCCTCGCCGTTGATGCCAGGGGTCGGGATATGAGCCCCGACACGATAGACGACGAGCATCCCGAGCGTAAACAATATGCGAGTGCGAAGCTCGGGAATCTTGAAGATATTCTGAATACTGGTCAGAAGCCGCTCAAACACCGCCGATGACCTCGACTCTCCCTCCAGCCGCCTGAATCTTCGACTCCGCGGACTTGCTAAACTTATGGGCTTGAATAACGAGCGGTTTCTTCAATTCCCCGTTGCCAAGAATTTTGATTGGCAAAGTTTTCTGTTTTACCAATCCGGCATCCACCATCGCTTGTGGGGTGATCATCTCTTTTCCAGTCCAAGTCTCGAAGCTTTTGACATTGACAATGGCATATTCCGTGCGGAAGTTGTTGACAAATCCAAACTTCGGGAGCCGGCGAATCAAGGGCATCTGGCCACCCTCAAAGCCTGGCCGCTTCCCTCCGCCGGATCTCGCCAACAGCCCCTTATGCCCCTTGGTTGCAGTCTTTCCATGGCCAGAACCAGGTCCACGGCCGATGCGTTTCCGTCGCTTCTTTGCTCCTTTTGCCGGCGTTAAATCATGAAGATTCATGGCTTCCCGACCTCGAGCAAATAGCCTACTTTTCTGATCATTCCACGAACCTGGAGCGTGTCGGGTCGAACGGCAGTCTGTCGAATATGCCGAAGCCCAAGCCCGCGCAGGACAAGCCGATGTCCTTCTGGCGTGCCAATTGGGCTACGCTTGAGCGTCACACGAACACCCTCCGCTGTCGACTTGCTGGATTTAGATGCTGTAACCTTTCCCATCAGACCGTCGCCCCTTCCTGCCGCTCTTCCGCTGTCCGACGACGCAGACGAAGCACTTCTTCAGGATTTCGCAATTGCGTAAGACCATCCAGTGTCGCCCGAACCGTATTGAACGGGTTCCCACGACCGAGTGTCTTCGCAATCACATTATGCGCACCGACCAATTCGACCACGGCGCGAACCGCCCCACCGGCAATGATTCCTGTCCCATCGACAGCCGGCTTGAGCAACACATGTTCGCCACAGAAGAGGCCGTGCACTTCGTGTGGGATCGATCCACCTTTGAGCGGAACATGCACCAGATGTTTCTTGGCTTGTTCGACAGCCTTTGAAATGGCGACCGGCACCTCGGCAGCCTTGCCTTTGCCAATCCCCACCCAGCCATGACCGTCACCAACAACGACCAGCGCACAAAAGTTGAATCGCTTGCCGCCCTTCACCACCTTCGCAACGCGATTGATGAAGACGACTTTATCTTTCAGGTTCAGTTCATCTGGATTAACTCGCACGCAACGCCTCGTTTCTTCTCTTCCCACTTCACATCAGTGAGACTGAATAGGATTACCACGGACTAGAACTGAAGTCCCCCTTCGCGTGACGCGTCGGCAAGCGCTTTGATCCGGCCGTGATACATTCGTCCGCCACGATCAAACACAACGGTGGTCACATCGGCGGCCTTTGCCCTCGAAGCAATTAGTTTTCCGACAGCCTTCGCCGCCTCGATACTGCTGGTTGATTTGAGCGATGTGCGCAACGATTTATCGAGCGACGACGCCGCCGCGAGCGTCTTACCCTCGATATCATTGATAACCTGGGCATAGATATGGGCACTACTGCGAAATACGTTCAAACGAGGCCGCTCAGCGGTCCCCATGATCGTATTGCGCACACGTCGCCGCCGCTGTTCGAGTTGTCGTACTTTTTCAGCCGTATTCATCGTCGTTTCCTACTTCCCTGTCTTGCCTTCCTTCTTCCTCAACTGTTCGCCCGCATAGCGAACGCCTTTTTGCTTATACACATCAGGAGGTTTGATCCCCCGGAGATTCGCAGCCACTTGCCCGACGAGCCGCTTATCGACTCCCTTGACGTTGATAAGAGTCTGCTTGTCCACCTTCACATCAATTCCAGCCGGCACCTGATAGACGACAGGATTGATATACCCGACATTGAAGCTCATCGTACGGCCTTGAAGTTGCGCCTTATAGCCGACCCCAGTAATTTCCAATGACCGTTCATAGCCCTTGCTCACACCGTGAACCATGTTACTCAATTCTGCTCGAACAAGACCATGCAAGGCCCTCAGTTTGCGGTCGTCATTCGATCGACTCACAACAATCTGGCCCTTATCCACCGCAACACTTACACCCTGATGCAGAGACCAAGCTAATGTCCCCAATGGCCCCTTGACCGACACAGTCGATCCAGCCACTTTGACTTCCACTCCACTGGGAACAATGATTGGTTTCTTCCCTATGCGCGACATGATTTTCTACGTCCCTATCCAGTCGTTAAGACTTGTCCCGACTACCACACTGAACACAGAATTTCACCGCCCAGTTTATTCTTGCGGGAATCCTGATCCGTCATGATGCCTTTCGAGGTCGAGAGGATGGATACGCCAATCCCATTGCGAACCCTCGCAATGTCTTGACTCCCGACATAGACCCGTCGTCCAGGTTTGCTGATTCGCTGCAGGCCCGTAATCATAGGCTGCCCCTCGCCCACATACCGCAGACGCACCGCGAGAAACGGATGCCCATCACGCATCTCGTCCTCAATGCCATCGACATAACCTTCCCTCTTCAAGATCTCCAAGATAGCGCGCTTCAATTTCGAAGTCGGGACAGCCACCGTCTCATGACGGCGCTGGGCGCCATTTTTCAATCGAACGAGGAGATCGCTGATCGGATCTGTATGCATCTGATATCCTTCTACCTTCTTATGACGATCGGCCGTAGACCGATATGCCTACTACCAACTTGACTTACGCACACCGGGAATTTCTCCACGGAGACTCAAGAGCCGAAAACAAATCCTGCACATCCGAAAACGTTGAAGAAACCCACGCACACGGCCACAGACTCCGCAGCGATTATATTCCCTGCACGAAAACTTTTGCTTGGCCGCCGCTTTATTTCTCAGTGCTAATCGTGCCACAAATACTCCTTCCCTCCGACCGACGCCTTCGGCGCGGTGGTGCCGTTAGGTGCGAAACGGCATACCCAGATGCTTTAACAGTGCCTTGCCCTCGTCATTCGTCTTGGCCGTCGTGACAATCGTAATATCCATACCATGGATAGATGCCACTTCGTCGTACTTGATCTCTGGGAAGATCAGCTGTTCCTTTAGGCCAAACGTGTAATTCCCTCGCCCATCGAACGCCTTTGGTGAAACACCGCGAAAGTCACGAATTCGAGGAAGCGCCAGCGACACCAGGCGATCGAAAAACTCATACATCCGTCGGCTGCGAAGCGTCACCTTGGCGCCTATCGGCAATCCTTGCCGCAATTTGAATCCGGCAATGGCCTTCTTGGCACGGGTCACGACAGGCTTTTGCCCGGTGATCGTTGCCAATTCGGTCACCGCGCTCTCGAGCAGCTTTACGTTCTGCAGAGCTTCACCCATTCCAACATTCAACACGACGCGCTCAAGGCGTGGTACCTGCATGACGTTCTTGTAACCGAACTCTTTCATCAGCGCCGGCAGGACCTTTTGCTGATAGGTATCAATAAGCCGTGGCCGAAACCTCGACTCTTCGCTACCCTGATCCAACTGCTGCGGTGCCGGACTCTCTTTTTTTGACGACTTCCGTTCCGTCGGTTTGCCGGTTTTGCCTTTTTCTACTTTCGCCATTCCAAATTCTCCACCCT